>CAUJJI010000052.1 GCA_963205265.1 Pseudomonadota bacterium | reverse complement strand
TCCCCCCCGTTCGCTGCACGCCCGAGCAGCGACGCCGATTCGAAATTCTGGGCGGCCCAGACTGGCTGCGCGCGCAGCTGGATCGTGAGATCCAAGAGCACCCCGACACAGACCTGGTCGATGACATCCGAGCCCGTGTCGAGCCGCTGGGCGGCATCGAGTTGGAATTGCCACCCCGCGACCCGCCGCGCGACCCGCCGGATTTCGGCTAGGGCCCGATAACCTCGACGCACGGCAGCGCCCGGACAGCGCCGGCCAGCGCCCGGTGCCGGTCTCGCAGCTCGGCATACTGCCCGAGCGCCGCCGTCATCCAGCCGGCGACGGCGAGCTCGCTGGCAGATCGGCCGGGATCGGGGGCAGGTCCGGGGCCGGGGCCAGCAGGCTCGCCGGCACCCGGACCTTCGGCTGCTCGACCCTGGGCGCGTTGCAACAGGCCCCGAGTGCGATCGCCGAGGCAGACACGATCAGGGCTGGCAGTGCGCTCGACCTCGCGGATGGTCTCGACATGGATTTCTCTCTGATGACGGGACGCCTGCGCCAGGTCAGTCGACAGGCCGGCGATCTGCGCCGACGCGGCGTCGGCCGCGCGCCGAGCGTCCAGGCCGGCAGCGATGGCGTCGAGCCGCATGCGCGCGATCTCGTTGTCCCGGTGGGCCACCCGGGCCTGCTGCGCCCAGCCCATGCCGACGGCGCCGATCGCGATGCCGCCGGCGGCCACCAGGGCCAGGGCATAGGGCTCAAGCGCGGCAGGGATCACGACATCCTCGCTGCTTCGAGCGCCCGCCGCACGACGAGCCCGGGTAGCACCTCGCCGCCGGCGTGAACCCAGCGCGCGAACTCGGCGCGCGCCCCCTCGCGGTCGCCGGCACGAAACTTGGCGAGCAGCGTCGATCGTGCGAACGCCTGCAGGCCCACGTTGAACGACAGGCTGACCATCGCCACCCAGTCGTCGAGCGTGAAGCCGCTCGTGTCGCCGATCAGCTTCTTGATCCCGATGACGTGCGGGATCAGATCCGACAGAAACAGCAGCCAGCACTCGTCGTCCGTGAACGTCAGGCCGGGCAACGCCGCACTGCGGTTGCCGGCGCACACCGTGGCGTGACCGGCCGGATCGACGTAGGTCGTCCGGACCCAGCCCTCGCTGGGCACGATGAAGTCGCCGGCGGCGCCGATCACCGACAGCCAGGTCGCGCCACCCGCGGCCAGACCCGACAGCGCGGCGAGGATCGCGGCCCGGGTGTTGGTCACCGGCCGAACAGCGCCCGAACGCCCACGACGACCAGCACGACTGCCCCGATGATCGCGAGCACCAGGAAGATGCGCATGTAGTCGCGGTTCAGCGGTCGGCCGGTGCGCTCCTCGATTTCATCCGTGATGCCGTCGGCCGCGTAGCGAACAGCACGCTCGGCGTCGCGAGCCGAGTCCTTGACCTGGTCCTCGGCGGCCTTCGCGACCTCTTCAAGCCGCTTGCGCATATCAGTGCTCATCGCAATCTCTCCCTGATCCACATCCATGCCCGCCGCACGCGGCCGGCGAAACACATGATCGACAGCCGCATCTGCCTGCAGCACCAACCCGCGGCCCGGAACGCACGCGGCAGCGTGCTGAACAGCGAAACGAGCGCGACGCATGCAGCGAGCATCGACGCATATGCCGCCCAGCGCTCCGGCGGGACGCCGAGCAGAAGCTCAGGTGCGGACGGCGCAGTTTTGAGGCCGACGCGGATGAAATCGAACCCCCAGGCAGCCCCGCCGAAGATGGACCCCTTCAACGCCGGGACATGCGCCGGATCGAACCAGTCGAGGATGCGGCGGATAATCATCAACCCGCCTTCGCCGCTTGCGCCGCCGAATTGAGTAGCTCGAACTCGTCCCATGGGAAGGCCCACCCGATCGACGGATCCACGGCCTTGACCGCATTGATCCACGACCGCTGGGGCTTGCCCGGCCAAGGGCCGCCCACGGTGATCGACGGCCCGAGCGTGTCGATCACATTCCCCGGGGCGCTCGCGCCCGAGGTCGTGAGCGGCGTGCTGTCGACGAACACGTTGGTGTGGTAGCGATTGCCCGCCGGCTTCATCCGATCGCCGCTCGACATCGCGGCCATGGCCGCAAGCTCGGGATACGCTGTCGCCCATGGTGACGACGTGATCGCACGCGCCGCAAGGTTGGCTTCGAGCGTCGCTTGGTTGCCGGCGATCAGCCAGCCGAAGTCGAGACCGCGCGAGTCGAAGTAGACGCCCGGATTGCAACCGAAGAACATGTTCGATTGCGTCACGTTGTCGCGGCCGCCGCCGATGAAGACACCGTATTTCACGTTAGAGAAGATATTCGACTCGATCGTCGCCGAACTGAACTGGTCGTCGAGGTAGATGCCGCGCGGATCGCCGGTCGCCGGGGCAGTGATGTCATAGATCAGATTGCCGCGGATCAGGTTGCCGCGTGCCGTCCAGTCCCGGCCCGAATAAATGGCCCCCATGTCACCCGCCTCCCGGACGACATCGGTGATGTCATTGAAGGCGATCGTGTGGTTGTTGCCGGTGAAGATGATGCCGACGTGTGGAAGGTTCCTGATCACGTTGCCGACGATCAGGCTGCCGACTCCCTGCGACGTGATGGCCGGACTGTACGCCCGCACCTTGCGGCCGACCTTCTCGATGTAGTTGCGGTCGGCAAAGTTCAGGCTCGCTTCCAGCGTCGTGAAGCTGCCGCCGTACATGTAGAGACCGGTCTCGCCGGTGTCGTGGATGTGGCAACGCCGCGCCCCGCTCCTGACGCCCGAGATCCGGATACCCTGACCACTAGCGTTCGCAAACTCGCAGCGCTCGGCGACGCAGTCGTCGACGTTCAGCAACTCCAGGCCATGCGAGCGGCAGTTGCCGATGGTCAGGTCCTCGAACCGAATGTGGCTGACGCCGTCTCCGGTCACCACCGAATTCACCACTGTGACCTCCAACGTCGGATCACTCGCGATCGCGGCCGTCAACACGATGCTATCGGTCGATGGGTCCAGCAAGTACTCGTTCACCGTGTCGAGCAACTCGACAGCACCGGAGATGAACGCCCGCTTGCCGACAACGTACGTCCCTGAGGCGCCGACGATCGTCGTACCCGAGATCGTCGCCGCGTGGGAGTCGAATCGCCACTCGTGCTCGACGAAACCCTCGATTCGCGCAGAAGTGCTCGCCGGCAGGCTCGGGGGTGACCCGTTCAGCGTGACCGTCGTACCTGACGCCGTTGAGATCGTCGCGTATCCCGAGTTCGGCCAACGCGCGACGGTCATCGGCGTACCATTGCGCACGACCTCCGAGCCCGCGACGAGATCAGCGCCGACAGTTAGACGGATCAGGTCCGGACGACCGCTGACGGCGCTCGTCGAGGCGCCGGCGAGCGGCACAGAGCCGACGAGTCGCGCCGCCCGCTTTCCGCCGACTGTCATGCCCCGATAGATGACCGGAGCGGCCTCGTCGCCCCTGTCGAGATTGCTCAGCACCAGCGTCTGGTCTACCTGATGTCTGCCCGGCGCGAACGCCACGAGAATGCCTCCCGCGGGCCACGTGCCGGCGCGAACGGCACGGATCAGCGTCTGCGTCCGCTGAAGCGTCTGGACGGCAGTCTCCGGCGAGGCGCCGTCGTTCGAATCGCTCCCGTCGGGCGAGACGTAGATGACCTGAGCGCCGGCGGGAATGTCGAGGTCGTCGATCTCCGGCGCCGGCAGTTCATAGAGCCAGAGGTTCGACGCGTTGAACCCAGCAGACACGTTGCCTGCATACGACCCCGTGAGTTCACTGGGATGGGCGCGGATGATGCCGACGAACCCCTCCGACACAGCATCGGTCGTGAATTCCAGCGTGCACCGCAACCGGCCGTTGCCTGGATTCACCTCGACCGACGCCGATATGCTCGTCCACAGCGAGGAGATCTCAGCCTGCGCTCGAACCACCTCATGTTCCTGCAGATCGAACGTCGCCGAGCAGGCTGCGCTGTAGTCGTCTGCGAACACGAGAAACGTCACGTATCGCCGACCAACCTGCTCGATGTCGGCGAACAGCGCGAATGGCCGTGCACCAGGGCCGCGCTCGACGCTGAAGTTGACCGCGTGGTCAGCCGTGTTCGCGGTCTCGCGAATGGAGTCCGCGCCCGTCGCGGTCACGTCGAGCTTCGTCCAGGCCTCATTGCGGAGGTCCTGGCTGGCGAGTAGATTTTCCACCTCAGGGATGGGCAGCGGCGCGGGCGCAGGAGGTTCGGGTGCCGGCGGCTCCGGCGCAGGAGGCGGCTCGGGCGCCGGGCCAGGGGCAGGAGTGGGAAAGACGCCGCCCCGCATTTTCAGTATCGACACGATGTGATCCTCGATCTGTTGGAGCTGGGCGGCCGTCAGCACCGCGCACGACCGCGGCGCGTCGACCCGCTGGGCGAGTGCGAGGACTGCCGCGCGGTCGCGGGCCATCTGATCAGCCAGGGCGCGATCACCCGCACCGGCGATCTCCGATGCTGCCGCGCCAGCGATCTCGCGGATCGCGGCAACAATTTCGGATCCAGCGGGCATCAATGGCTCCGTGGGTGGCGATTTGTCCAGAGCCGGCCACCATCGGCCTGATGCTCGGCGGCCTGGGGCTGCTGGCGTGGAGACGGTGGGCGGGGTAGCGTCACAACACCCTCCGAATCGTCGCGAACCGATCTTGACGCGGGGTGTAGATCGGGTATGAGTCCTGGCAGGAAACCGCGACAGACTCTCTGCAATCCGGCGCATCGACTACGGGCACGATCGTCGATCGCAGCCTGGCCCCGCCCTCGCTATTGCCGTACGTCAATGGGCGGACCAGTTTGATGCCGCTTCCGCAGATATGCGAAATCACGCCCCGCCCCTCGTTGTTCGCGAAGACGCTGTCTCGGAACTCGCTGTTCTCGACGCCGTGATCGAAACCGCCCCCGCAGCCGTCGCCGCCACCGGTGTTGACCGTCCTGGTGCCGCGACACTGTTCGAACAGGATGCTCGTGCATTCTGCGACCCGGCAGATCGCGCGAATGCTGGCCATCGGCTTGCCGATGTTGATGCGAACTGCCGACCCTGACTGCTTCCACTGCCCCGGCCCAACTACTTCCATGCTGCTGGCCTCGCTCAGCTTCACTTGAGGCAGCCCGTTCGTCAGCACAGCGCTCAGTGTCCGACTCGCGTACAGGCCGGCCAACGTACCTTCATAGACAGTGCCAGTCACGAGGGACCAAGCTGGCTCGGTGTTAAGCGGGGCTGCATACAGACCCCATGCTGCGATAGCGTGTCCGTTCTGATCCGCGGTGCATTGAAAGATCCACGCCCCGGTCAAGTAGTTGACCAGTGCTATCCCAAATCCGCCGTTCCTGTCCGCGACGCATTGCACTATCTCGATGTCGCTCGATGGTTCGATCTGGGCATCCTGATACCACGGCCGAATCGCGATTCCGTCGGCTCCGTTGTCGTAAGACTGCAATCGCTTGAGACGAGTGCCAGTCAGCGGCCCCAGCGCTGTGGAGCAAAGATTAATTCCGTGATCGGTGTGATTGATGCAAAGAATGTCCTCGATCGTCAGCGCAACGCCCTGCGAAACGATGCCGTTGTTCCTAACCCCCTGGCCGTCAATCACGGGCTCAGCCCCAACGTCGAAGGGGGCGATTCGGACAGGCGCAGTGGGCCACAACCTCTCGTGTGAGGTAGTGCCTCTGCGAATCAAGACCTCGGTAGCGATGCCCCAGTTGATCGACGAGAACAGCCGGAACGGATCACCGTGGACCCCAGTCCCGGCGCCGGACCGAGATGGATCGACGTAGACTGTCGTCACGGCCTGAGAACCTCGACAACGATCGACTCCAGCGTCACCGTATCCGCAGCATTTGCCAATGTTGCGTAGATCCGAATCGTCTGATCCACGGACGTATCCACCGCCGCCGTTCCGACAGCGCTTGACGATCGAGACTGAAAATCGATAGGCATCGAGTTGGGCATGAACAATTGCGAGGACTCACTGCCGCGGTTTCGCATCGTCCAGATGCCGCGGTGCGTCGCGTTGGTGCCCCCGTTGTTGATCTGGGCGTTGAACAGGTACAGATAGGTTGTGCCCTGGGTGCCGCCGGCGATTGGCCCGCCGTACGTTATTGCAATGTTCTTCGCGTTGCTGTTCGCACCGGGCGTCGAGAAAATTGCATCGATTCTCAGCAGACCGTTCGCCCCCAGGCGCCGCCCCGGAACCGGGATCGTGGCCAACAGCGTCTGCGCCGTTGTACCGGTGTGCGAAACCGAAATTGCGCTGGCGTACAGAACGTCGTTGAGCAACTTGGCCAGCCGCTCACCCGCATGCGCCGCCATCAAACGATCCCCCACTTCGAGGTCGTTCCAGCGCCTGCAGTCCGCGTGAACTCGTACGCCTGCACCTTCCCTTCGCGCACGTCATCGAAATAGGTTCCCCCCTCATACAGCGTCACCCACGGCGCAGCCGCATCAACCCTGTACCGGATGCGGACCGCGTCACCCGGGCCCGGATTGACCCACACGGCGCCGGGCGCGAGCACGCCGGATGCGACGGCGATGACGAGCGGCGTACCGTCGACCAGCGTTCCGTTGATCGGCAGCGCAACCGGATCCCCGCCCCCTGGTGGGATGACTGTCGAGCCGCCGGGGGTGCCGTCGAACGCAATGACCTCGGCATGGACCGGCTTGCCGTAGGGATCTGTCATTCCGGTGTCGACGAACTTCCGGTTGACGCCGTACCCGTCAAGCACGAACTTGTCTGACATTCTTCTTCCCTGAAAATCGAAGGTATCTACGCCTGCTGACAGGCGATCGTGACTGCTGCGTACCAGGCGGTGTTCGAAAAGGTGAACGCGCCAGGGTTCTCCGTCGCCGCGCTCAATGAGCGTCGGGCCGAGGCGACTCCGCAGCCATCGCCTGCAGGACTGCGCAGCGTATGCGCCCCATCGGTGTAGTTGGCCGGATAGGCCGTCGGGGAGACGAAACCGTTGTCGTGACCAACAGCGGCAATCCAGAGCGTCGTGCCCGCCGCTCCCCATGCCGGGCTGTGTGCCGGCGGATCCATAGACGTCGTCGATCCGGCGCTGTTCTCGCCCGAAGCCGAGATGGCGGCGCAGTCGCGGATCACATAGACCTGCCACGCCGAGAGTTGGGCGCTATCGGTCGTGATGTTCATCGACTGACCCGACTCGGTACCTGCGGCGATCCGCGTGTAGCCGAGGAAGTTTACGGTCCAGTTGTTCTCCTGCTTGAAGACTTCCGACCACGGCCCCAAGGCCGCGTGATTCCACGTGAAACCGTGGTCGCCGTCGAAGCAAAAGAGCACCAGGATCCGATCACCGGCGACAATGCCCGTCGGCATGGTCACCGTGTGAGTCGTCGTGTTCGTCTCGCCGGAAGTCCCGCTGCTGAAGGCTCGGACTGACGGAGGGACGGAAGCCGAAGTAACCTGAGCCGATGCCGCGGTGGACGCTGATGCGCTACCGCTGACATTCGTCGCAGTGACCACGCACCGAACGAACTTGCCCTCGTCCCCACCCGCAAGCGTGTGCGTCGTACTCGTCGCCCCGCCAATATTGGCCCAGCCCGTCGAGCCGTCGTTCGACCGCTGCCACTGGTAGGTGAAGGTCGCGGCATATGCCCACGTTCCGTTGACCAGCGTTAGCACATGGCCGACCGTCGCCGTCCCGGTGATGACCGGAGGCGTCAGGCTCACGGGGAGCGTCGGAACGACCACGGTAGTCGGCGCTGACGACGCGGAACTGGATCCGCCCACGTTGGTGGCCGTGACTAAACAGCGGATGTATTGCCCGACGTCGATGTCTTGCAGGAAGTAGCTCGACGCTGTAGCGCCGGAGATGGATGTCCAGGTCGTCCCGTCGGCGCTGCGCTGCCACTGGTACGCATAGCTGTAAGGACTACCCGTCCAAGTGCCCACCGTCGCTGCTAGCGTCTGTCCGCGCTGCACCGTACCACTAAGCACTGGCGGCGACACACTCGAAGGCGCTGACGGGGGGGCCTCGATTCGAATCGTAAATACATCCAGCGGAATCAGTGTGGACCCAGGATTCAGGGTGTAGCGAATCCATAGCGCACGGTAGTCGTTGACGGCGTAGCTATCCCCTGTCGGCGCGCCCGCATAGCTCGTTGGGCTGGAAAACGTTACGCCGCTAGGCGGTGTCAGTTGATTCGCAACAGACGATTGAGTGGTGTTCTTCGCGGCACCCCAGCCGATAGCGATTGTCGAATTCGGTGACGGAGTATCGGACCCGACCCACGCTCGAATAGCTGTCTCCGGACTACTCGCTCTGACATAAACGCACGAGTACCATGTGACGCCGGATCCCCGTAGCCCAGGCGTGACCGAAGGCATAAGCCTTGCCGGAGCCTGGAACGAGGACATAGCTCCGCCTATCGACTGAAAGACATTGGCGTTGCTCGCCCCACCGGACAGTCGCAGCTCGATCATGCCTCAACAACTACTGCGTTGCTCGTCGCCTGCGTCGTCCGACGAGGAGCGTTCAGGGTGACGATTGCACTCAGTCGATCTCCATCGCGAAGCGGAGGATCCGTCTGGGCGGAAAGTTCAGCCCGGATCGGAGCCTGCTGGATACCTGCCACCACTACCGCCGCCGCGCCGAATGTCTGATTCGTCAAGTAGGCAATCCGCGCTCCGACGGGCAGCGCCCGGCCGGAAGGGGCCGGACGGAACACTTGGATATCCACCCCGGTTTGATTCAGCGCCCTGGTGGACGCGTAGGCCTCGACAAAAAGGCGCTTCGTCGTGGCCACAGTGCCCGGGCCCGCGACAGATGTCATCGATCCAACTGTTGCCCTGGCCTGCAAGGTATAGGTCGTCCCCGGATCAAGCCCGGTGATCGTCGCCGGCAACGATCCGACCGGGACCATAGCAAGGACAATAAAGACGCCGGGCTTCGCCGATGTGGCCCCCTCGATCACCACGTGTGTGGCATCGCTGTCGACAGACCCGACACTGACGCTCAGGGTATCGGAATTGACGACCGAAACCACTGGGGCGGCCGGCGGATCCAGAAACACGGCGGAACCGGACACGGTCACTGCGTAGGCTCCGCTCACCACGTCACCACCCACCGCGGAGAGGTTCGCCGGGCCCGCAGAAACTGCGGTGTACAGGAATGTCACCTGACCGACCGCGTTCGTCTCTCCCGCCGGCTGGCCAACGCTGACGACCTCGGGGGCGCTGGAAGCGACCTCGATGTCCGCGAACTGGTCCCAACCAACGCTCGCGTTGTCCGACAGCGTGACAGTACCCGAGGTCACGGAGCCAGGGGCAACGGAAGCCGAACCAGAGATCGCCACCGAGGTCAGCGTCCGCGTCACTGTTGAAGCGGTGGTCGGGATATGGTTCGTGCCCCGAGGGCCGGTCTGGAACATCCAGCGCCTGGCGTAGATCGTCAGCGCCGATTCCCAGTCCCAGGAGTCGCCAGTGCCGGCGGCCTTAACTAGCGCGCGACGAGTAGTCGCCGGCATGCTCACGGTCAGCCGTACACGATACCCACCGCCCGGAACAGCGCTGACGACACAAGACAAGCCCGAGGCTGCGCCATGCACGGTGCCCTGTCCCAATTCGCCGGTCGTCAAATTGACGAACTGGTGGCAGCCACTCGACCAGTCATCAGAGGAGATACGCAACTGTACCCAGCTCGCCGTGCCCTGCGAGAACTCGGCCTGCAGCGTCGATGGCTCCCCGGCATTATGTCCCGCAACGGACTGTCTGATATAGTCGCTGCCGTTCGTCAGTAACTGCCAGCCATTACCATCGGGCGTATCGGCGGAACCGCCCTCCAAGCTCCATGGCGAGATCGAGCAATCCCCGGACCGAAGGAGCAGGTTCGTCCGAGTATAGTCACCAGCCACCCCGCCTGGATCGCCTCCGCCAGGCTCACCCGTAGATGAGCCATTACCGATCACGAAATCGCCCCAGTGATCCTCGGACGAACCGTCGGTGATATAGAGGATCTGCTGTGCGCCAGACGGCGAACCCGGAACCGTCACCTGAAACTGCACGCTAGTCGTGCCTGCGGTCATCACGACAGACGACGGCCCGCCGGAGAACTCGCCCTTGCGCTTCAACAGAGAATAGGACTTGTTCGTCGCCGTCGGTGCCGATCTACGAAGCACTAGGGTCTGAGTGTTCGTTCCGGCGCTATACGCGCCGCGTTCCAACCAAATCTCCTCGTCGTCAGGAACAAGGCTTGCGCAGGTCGACAGAAAATCCCCATCTGTGATCCCTGGCCCCTGATTCGGTTTGTCACCAGCGCCAGTCCCGTTAGGACGTCTCGTGGTCGCAGCGCAGAACGTCTGCCAGCGATTTGTAAGCTTCTTGAATCGGCCATGGGTATGCTCGGCAACGAAGCCGGAATTGTAGTTGTCCGACCCGACATTGAGACCAGCCGTCCAAGCTGACCATGCATACTCGATGGAGTCATCAATTGGGACTATCCTCGCCTGAAGAACTGTGGCAAAGCAGTCCTGAAGCCCGAAGTCAGGATAGACCATCCCATACTCATAGCCATGAATGGCCCAGTCCGTAACCATCCGCTGGGTGATTCCGCCACTTGGAGCAACCTGATATCCATTCGGAGAATCGAAAAACTCCGATATCAGTCGCGTCTCCTGCGGAGAGAACCGGTAGTATGACCGTGCATAAGGTCTGTCGCCACCGGTCGGCGACCCCTGCCCGCCACCAGAAACAAGGCCAAATGCCTTCGTGGACCGGTTTCTGAAATAGCATCTCCATTTGCGGAGCTGAACGCGGCATTTGCCCAATGAAGGGTTATCCACGACCGGCGAAAGAATCGCAAACCACGGCTGAAGCCGATAGGTTCCTTGGGCGCTCTGCCAGCCCCCGGGGCTAGGAATCGGCCAGTCATTGATGTACCCGCCGTCGTTGTGCCCCCAGGGGCTCGGCGCCTCTGGCGGGCCCATGAACCCCATGCCGACATTCCCGAGCACGCAGTCATCGCGCAGGCCCTGCGCAGTCGTCAATGGCATTACGAGCTCCAAGCGGGCCGCGTCACCTGCCCTTCAGACGCGTAGCCCAGATACGGCCGGGCGAAGTTTGCCGCCGTGACGAAGTTATCTGGCATTCCGGGGTGGCGATAATGATTCAGCCGAAGCCTAACCCGCGTGGTCGGTGAATCTCCGTACCGCGTCAAGTTCACGAACACGCCTACCTGCCTCATCCTGTCAATCCCCGCTACTCCGGCCGCTGTAAACATGACACGCTCTGACTCATGCTCCCGCACATAGTCTCCACTTGGCTCGTACTCAACGACACTGATGCTCACGTACCCATGTTGCCCCCAGACGTGAGCAAATGCGACTAGCCGAGAAGTTCCTTGAACCTCGATGGCTTGCGACTCAACCCACTGAGTTCTGTAATTGGATCCGTGAAAATCGGCCCAGGACATGATTCCCGTATCAAAAGCCCCAAGTCGACCAGGGTCGCCCTTCTTGATTGCATAGGGAAACGGCATGACATCACCAACACCGGGAATTGGGAAGCCGTTCGGAGATGATCCAGTGACTCCAAACCAACCTGGGATGTACCAAAGATACGCGGGATAGTTGGGGTCGGGTCTCGATGTCTGCGTGAACGACTCGAACCGAGCATTGACAAGAAGATTTCCAACCAAGTACTGTGTTGGGACGTCGGTGAGCCGCTTCGAGAACTGTGCGAATGGTCCTGGCGCTTGGACCGCGTTGATGAACCGGATCTGGCCGACTATGTCCAGCCCACGGAGAACGGGGACCTCCAAGAACTCAGTGTTTCCGGGCAGGCTTTGCTTCTGCCAATTGATATCCTGACCGAACTTGTACCAAACCTCGACCTGACCGCCGTACAGGATTCCGTAGCTGGCTGGCCGGTCCCATGTGACCCTCGCAATAGGCACCACAGAGCCATCCAGGCCGTAACGCGCCACGGCAGCGCTAGAGTCGATCGAAATACTCTGCGGCGCCTCGACCACATCGACCGGTGTCAGCTTTGTATTCGGTGCCGGATCCGGATCTTCCGCCTCATCGAAACTGAAGTTGTAGACTGCGGCTGGCTCTTCCTTCATCGTCATCCTAATCAAGCCGGTCTTGGCGTCGGACTCCTTGCTCATGATCCTGAATGGCTTCTGGACGAACCCCGAGGCAGGAAGAGAGACGTTGACCACCTCGCCTGCAGAGAACCGAGCCGCGGACATTCGCCACTCGGCAGTGAACATCAGCCCATTGCGATTCAAATGCAGCAGCAGCTTGGCGATGCGCTGGGCCTGGTACTCCGACGTGACGCAGGGAAGATCAACCTCCTCCCAGTTAACCTCGCCCTGGTCCTGGTTGATGTAGAACTGACTCTTGTAGGGCGGATAGTCAGTGGTCGTGTAGCTGTACGCCTCGTCGCCTAGGAAGATCCCGCCCTGTTCGCTGTAAATCCGCTTTCGGCGTGTATGCCGCCCGCGGACAGCGTTGAACGACTCCAGGTATGGCGTGAAGGGGTCGACCTGGACCCCGCCAGGCCCGAGATCGGCGGCCGTCAGGGTCACGTCCGAGACTTCGGCTACCCCGGCGCGAATGTCGAACCGCCCCCCCGAGTAGACACACGACCCCGCCATCGAAGCCAGTAGATATCGGAGGTTGTCAACCATCCGAACCTCGGTGGACAGAACGGCGTCACAGGCGTAGCGCGGCTCGGACACGGGAATCGGAAGTTGATCGCTCGCGCCCTCGCCCTTTTTGATGTTGTTGTAGTCGTAGTGCGAGATCACCTCGTCAGCGCAAGCGGTATGGGCTGCCTCCAGCAGATCCATGTTGATCTCGTCTTCCCGGACGCCTATCTCGGTGCGCAGGTAGTCGTAGATGTGATCCGCTGGATTCCGGCTCCACCCCGTTCCGCCGTGGACGAGCAAACCCCTCTTTCCTTTCACGGTCGCCGTGATGTAGGGCTGCATGCTCGGGAACTTCTCGAAATCCGGAGTGATCTCCACAACGACATATGGCGTGCCTCTCAACCTGGCCCGACTCGTCCACACGCCGCCGTCGTTGACGATGTCCGTGGATTCGAGCGATACGGTCCCTCCCGAGACCTCCATGATCTTGCGGCACGCCTTCTGCTCCTGCGTGCCGCGATAGAACCAAACCCGCACTAGCGGCTGGTTGATCTCGTACTGGTAGGTCAGGCGGAAGTGCTTGCCGGAGAACTGAGTTCCGACGACGACGCCACCAAGGGAGATAGCTCGACTGCCTTCCGGCAGGGATGTAAATATCGGTGCCGGCTCGTCATTCGGCCGACCCGGATCGTCGAAGGCCGCGTCACCGACCAGCAGCGACAAGACCTTGGTGACCGACCGGCCCGGGATGTCGATTACGCCCCACGAAGGGACGATGCCGTCATACGTTGCGGAGCCGAACGACTGCTTGTAGTAGAAGCTTCCTGGGCCAACCGGAACGCCGCCTTCCACGTCGTTCGGGTCGGTCTGAAACGGCCCGACTGGTCGTCCATCGAACTGGATGTCGACGATCCGATCAACTTCGTGGTCGGGCTCAAGGGCCTTGACGATGTAGAACTTCGGCTCTTCCCCCGGCAGTAGGCCTGGCCGGTCTTCTCGCGCCTCGGAGATGAACATCACTCGGCCATCGACCTGGCGCTCGCCGTAGACGATGGAGCGGGCCATATCCGTCGATCCGACGGAGGATCGTCTATCCTCGATACCTCCGTCGGCGGCGCGCCGCGCCTTGTTCCGAGCGGTCTTGGCCTTGTACAACCCGTACAAAACAACAGTTGCTTGCAGGACGGTTGCCGTGAATGCCGCCGCGGCCGCTGTCATTCCAAGCCCGACAAGGGCGACCTCTGCGCCAGTGGCCTGGGCGCACGTCGTCGCCGTGAGCGCCAGAAGCGCCACAGTTAGCCGAATCGGATTCATTCAGGTCGACCAGAATGCTCTGCAGGCCCGCGCTCGGATCATGCGGATGTGCTGCTCGCCAGGAACAATGACGTGCGGCGGATAGACAAGCCCCACAGTCATGTCATCCAGCACCCCGATATCTCCGCGCTTCGGCGCCGCGGCGCGCGGAAAGCGCGCGTCGAGCGCCGCCTCGAGCCCGCCTTCGGCCGACAGAAGCTCTTTGGCCCCTGCCTCGGTGGCCCACCCCCCTCTGCGGCCGGCGAGGATGTCATCGCAGCCCATAGCGATCAGGGCATCGGCCGCGAAGCACAGGCAGTCGTTAGACCCCCAGACGAACGGAGAGTTCCGCCGTGATTCGATGAAATCGACGAGTCTCAACGGCCAATCCGGATGCCTCATCCCCGCTTCTGCTTTTCTTTCGTGAAGAACACGAACTCGCGGCCTTCAAGACCGTCGGCGTGCAGGAATCCCTCGTCGTCCGGATATCTCGACACCTGGTCCTCGTGCGTCAGTCGCCGGGTCCGCGCCCGCATCGCCAGGGACAATGCTGACTCCAGGTTGACCTCGCACGCCATGAATCCTCCGGCCTCGTAAGGAGTCGGAGCCGGCGGGTTCTGAACGGTGATGGTCACCGGCCGCGATTCGGCCGTCTGCCCAACGACTTCGAATGAAAAGTTAGCCATTGATCGTCGCTACCACCTCAGTGGACTCTCCGTTCAGGAGTCCAGTAACCTCAAAGGCGGCGGAGACCGAGCCAAAAGCGTCGCGCTCCAGGATCGCTGTCAGACTGACAGCGATCGCCGAAGGATTGGAAAGCGTCAACGTCACCTGACGGCCTTCATGCGAGGGGTCAATCGATTCCACGATTAGCCGAGTTCTCTGGCCGACGTTGATCCTTGCCGGAGAAGCCCGGATCAGCAGCGGAGAGTCGGCGCCTGCGGCATCATCCTCTCCTGCCCAGCTATTCCCGCCGTCAGGGTCGAAGCCCAGGAACCAGAGGTTAGACACTGACTGCTGCCGTCTTCAGAGAGAGATGGCTGGCCCGGCCAGAAAAAACCTTGGCAGAGCCGGCAATCCTGTAGGTATCCGGATCGAACACCGCGTGCCAGATGGCCGCGTATCTTCCGTGAAGGTTCACGCTGAGGGCGAGGCTCGTTGTGGCTGGATTGAGTGCCGGTATCACGATCTTCGAGTTGAGCGCTTCCAGGTTCGGGTTCTCGGCGGGAAGCTCGACCTCTTGGATGCCATCTCCTGGGTTCCAGGTCTTGCCATCCCAGTCGAGCCGCCAACCCGTGGTGTTGAAGCGCATCACCGAAACCGGCGTCTCGATCTCGATGAGGTGGCAGTGGATTAGCCTGTCTTCATCGAGCAGGACGTCAGCCGGCCCGTAGTCGATCAATTCCAGACCTCGATGAGACGGAACGACACGCCGGTGTTGACGGCAAACCGGTACTCCACGAGAACCGGAGCGGGCAGGATGATCCAGCGCGTCGTTGTGTTCAGGTACGTAACCACGCTGGATGCCGCCACCGCCTCCCGCAGAGGTGGCGAGAACCAGATGTCGGACCCCCCGGGGGCCTCGACGGCCCTGGTGACCATGACCCACTGGTTGCCGTCGGCCGTGATCACGGTGAGCATGTCGCCCGGAGCTGGCTTCCCTGTGCCGATCAGTGTCATCGTCAGCGCGCCCTGGAGCGCGCCACCGGACAGAACAGTCCCAGAAAGCGTTCCCGCCGGGAAGCGATGCCCGAGGTGACCCATGATCAGCCGATTGGCCGGCCCGCGGATCATGGCCAGGAGCGCTTCGATCGGCTGCTGATGCCCCTGGGCCTTCGCGGTGTCCGGCATCGCGACCTCGGCAACCCACCGAGCCCCGGGGATCTCCGACGTCACGATCCCGCCACCGAAGTTCGACGGCGCGACCTGAACGAAGGGCTGGATGCCCATGGCGAACGACTCGACCTTGAACCGGGGATCGTCTACCGGCCAGACGTAGTCCGCCATCAGAGCTGTCCACGCACCAGCATGTCCGAGATCTGCGCGACCGTAGCTTGCTGGCTGGCCTTCATGGCCCGCCTGACCTCGTTGGGATCGTTCGAGCCGACGGCAATGTGGTTGGTCACGGTCACCGTCGATCCGGCGCCCTGGACCCCGAGCTTTCCGTCACGCCCCCGCTTGAGAGGCATGATCGCCTCCGGTCCCGCCTCCCCCATGAGCCCCGGAGAGAACCCGGCGCCGTTGGCGAACCTGAACAACGTGGGCGTGGCCACCACCCCGCCCTTCTCGAACCGAACCAGTCCGCTAGGGGCAAAGGCGTTGCCCTTGGCATTGGCCAGTCCTGTCGTCCACAGGCCAAGCTCCTGAGGACCCGATGCCCCGCCCGCGCCGACCATCATCCCGAGCAGTTGGGACATCCCCTGGCGGCCCATCATCCGCGCGACGTCGGCGATGATCGAGTCGGCAAGAGACTTGAAGTTGAGCTTGCCTGTCCTCACGACCTCGACAAACAGGTCTTCGAGCCCCCTGAATGCGCCCTCGAAGGCTTGCTGGGTCTGCAGGGCAGCGTTGTTCGCCTCGTCGAGGTAGTTGCTGACCGCCTCCTTCAGACCAATCGAGGCATCTTGTTGCTTTTCTAAGACAGAGGACCAGTACTCGTCATAGGTCGAGAGGGCGCGATCCCGGAATGACCGGACGAGCGCAACCTGATCATCGATCTGCTTCCTCTGATCGTCGGTCTGGGCAGCAAGCCGGGTGCGACTGAGGTCGAAGAGCTGCTGTTGGTAGCGGTCCTCGATCTGCTCCAGGCCGGCGAGGCGCCGACGCTCCTGGTCACCGGCGCCCATCGCCGACAGCTCTCGCTGCTGGCCTTGTACGAGAATGTCGTAGTACTCCTGGGCCGATGCAGATGCCTGCTGGTAGGCTAGGTCGTTGCGCTTCAGCGCAGCCCCCTGCTGGATCAGGAGCACCTTCTCCTGGGCGGACGTGTCGTCTCGCCTCCGGCCCAGCTCCGCTTCGGCGTCGGCGATGTGGCGAAGGTTCTCGACCTGTTCGGAGCCGGTCAGCTTCTCCTGGCGTCGGCGGTTGATCTCCTTCTGGAGAGCCTGTTCTTCAACTTCGCTCGTAAGATTGAGCAGTCGGATACGCTCGTCGAAGTACTCTCGCTCCGAGATCAACCCGGCAGCGCGCGAAGCCTCAAGCAGCGATTCCGTATTACGGTAGTCGGCGGACATGCCCCGCAGCGCCCGCTGGATGTCGGCCAAGTCCCTGGCTAGGTCAGCCTTTCGCAGCCGAACCGCGTCGGCCGCAGCCTTACCGATCCCGGCCTTTGGAGCCGCGGCGGCAATGAGCTTGTTGATCTCGGCTTCGGACTTGCCGGCGGCCAAACCCGTCTCGCGGATCTGCTTGGCGACTTCGGCGTGCTTCTCGGCTGCGGTCTGGTACTTCTTGGCGAGGCCGTCCCACACAGACGACGCTCGCTGGGCTGCGGCGCGCCGCTTGGCCTGTTCGTCTCCCTCGGCCAGCGGGTCGGCCCCCTTGGTATCCGCTTCGCCGCCAATCTTTCGGGCAAGCCGGTCCCGTCGTTCGATGACACGGGCAAGCGCGGACTCGGCCTCCTTGATGTCCTGGATCAGCGTCTTGCCAACGCCCAGCACGCGAGGAAGTAGGTTCTCGTCCTTCTGCGCCCGTAGTTCCGCTAGACGACCTTGGATGCTCCCGATGGTTGCCTCGAAGATCTTCAGGCGCGCCTCGGGGAAAAGATCGTTGAAGAAGTCATCCGGATCGGCGACAAACTTGGACAGGCCCTGCAAGGCATGAGCAAGGCCGGTTGTCGCCCCAGAGGCTTTGTCGATCTGACCGATCAACGCCAGAAAGGCATTCGAGACCTGCTGTAGGCCTTGGCCTACCGTCGCCGGCATCCGGGCGAACTCTTCGTTCAGCTTGCCCTGCTGGCTGAGTAGCGCGCCGATGGCGACGTCGGCGGTCAGCTTGCCCTCCGAGGCGAACACGCGCAGTTCGCCGACCGTCTTGCCGAGGCCGTCGGCAATAGCCTGCATGATTCGCGGCGCGCCTTCCAGGACGCTGTTGAACTCCTCGCCGCGGATCACGCCGGCGGAGAAACCCTGGCTCAGCTGCAGAAGAGCGCCAGAGGCCTGAGCAGTCGTGGTCCCGGAGACGATCAAGGACTTGTTGACGATCTCCGTGACCTTCAGGAGGTCGCGGGCACTGACGCCGCTGTCCTTTGTGGCCCGGGCCATCCGGGAGTACAGATCCACCGTTTCGCCTAGCGGAGCCCTGGTCTCTTGGGCGAGGTCGTATAGCTCCTTCTGGACGAGGGCGAGTTGACCGGCGCCATCAGTCACGAGCGATAGCCTGGCGGTCATGCCGCTGTAGGCATCGCTCGCTTGGATGGCCTGACGGGCCACTTCGGCCAAGCCGAGCGCCGGAACAAGCCGGGACATCGCCTTCGTGGCTCGATTGAGAGACGCCGCCGCGCGCTCGACGTTGTTCAGTCCATCCGCAGCCGCGCGCCCTGCGCTCCCGATTCGCTCCACGGCGCGCTCGGCGCCCCGGCCGGCGCCAGTCAGCTTGTCGAGTTCAGTGGACGCACGTCGGGCGTCGGAGGAATCGATCTTGATTCCAAGCGACGCTACGTTCATCGTCTGAGCAGCTTCAGGTGGGTTGCTTCCATCAGACGGATGCCCTCAAAGACATCCGTCCATCGGTCTCTCTTGACGCCGACGAACCTCATGACCACAGGAAGAGCGCCGTAGTCCAGGCCAATCAACCCGCCGGCGCCGGCCCGCCACTGGGTGTTCATCGCGCAGTAGACGTTCAGCGTCTCGACGTTGTCGGGCCAGACCTCGGTGTCCTCGAAGTCGCTCTCGGTCAGCCCGTACCGCGCAAGCTCCGCCCTGTCCGGACGGCCCTGATGGAGCCGCTCAGTTACGTCCGTCAGTTTTTTAGGCGGGCCGAGGTCAGTTCGCGCAGGTAGGTATCACGGATCGCCTCGGCGGCGCCGTGGTAGTTGTCCAGCAGTGCCGCGACGGTCTCGCGTTCGAAGCCAGCATCGACTCCTGCCCAGCCGCTGACGATCTCCAGGATGAAGTCGATGTCGGCTGGCTTGGCCTCCGCCGTCGCCTTGATCCAATCCGCCAGCGCCTTCTGCGTGCGGTGCCGGAAGATGAACTCGACCGGTTCTGGCTTCGCGCCGGGAACGGGAATCTCGACCTTCGCGCGGAAGGTCGGCTCTGGGTTGAGCTTGAACATCAGCTGGCGTACCGCACCGGATCACCGGAGAACGACAGCGTGACCTGTACAGTCATGAGTTCGTTCACGGTTAGGGACGGGATGACGCTCAGGCTGATGTAGGCGTTGTAGAGCAGGATCCCGCCGTTGGACAGCGTCACCCGGACAGCGCGAGGCACTCGGTCGTCGTTCGCTTCCTTCGCCAGGATATAGCCCGGGAGGGTCGGGTCGTCGGCCACCGTGAACTCGATGCCGGCGGCCGTCTTGGTCGTCGGGATCCGCTTCTCGGAGTCGGCCTCGAGGAACTGGTAGTTCAGGAAGTTCTGCTCGCCACCGCTGGACGTGGATCCGGTGATCTGCGCCAGCTGCGTCCAGCCGGTGACCTTCCGTGCCGACCCTGCACCACCGCCGACGGGGAACAGGTTCGTCTTGGTGGTGTCGATGCCTTCCAGGTCGAAGACGCCAGAGGCAGACCCGTCGACGCGGACAACGCGGTCGGTCAGCTTAGACCAACCCGAGGTGACTTCGACGTAGTCGCCGTCCACGAAGCCATGGGAGGCAGCGGTCGCGACGCCAGGGTTGGCGTTGGAGATCGCCGAGATGGCGACCGGCGTGCCATAGCCGGACGCGATAGCGACCAGAGAACCGTTTGGTAGCGAAACAGCGATGATAGTTCCTTCGAGGGTCAACGACCCTTCGACAGAGGCGCCTGAGCGCCAGAAGCGAAAAAAACCGCCCGAAGGCGGTTGTGCGGTTGGCCCGTCGGGCCTAGATCAGGTCAGCCCTGTAGGCGAAACTGACCGGCAGGTAGTAGCAGTCCGGCTCTTGCTCGGACCGACCACAGGAGACGGGCGAGATGACTTGCACGGTGAGCCCGGGGCCCGTAAGCCGCAGGTTGTTCGGGAACAGGGCCGAGAGGGATTCGGCGATAGACTCCCCCGGCCCCGGGCCTAGGCCGCGCTCGATGACAACGGAGATCTGGAAGACGCCAGTGAACGACCGATGCGCCCCCAGAAGATCCTCGCTCACGGTGGGCGCCGGCAGCAGGAAGCACTGCAGGTACGTTCCGGCTGGCTGCGGCAGCATGACGTTCTGCCAGTGAACCGCCAGGCCCTGAGCTTCGGCCCAGGTCTTTAGGCGCCCTTCCAGCAGAGCCCGGACCTTGGCCTGGCTCATTCAAGCCCCGTCACGGCGAGCTTCACGAACTGCTGGAAGCGAGCCGCGGTGATTCGGACCATGCCGCTGGGCGCCTGTTTGGACCAGCCATCCTCCAGGCGCTTGGCGTACGGGAGCGAGTTCGTGATATAGGTGACATCGCCGTAGCCCGAGAGGATCGAAGCTTCCAGACGACCTGATGTCGCATCGCCCTTGTCCGTTTGCTCGGTTGTGGCGAGGTTGGGTACGCCATACCCGTGCTGCCAGTTGGCCCTGAAGCGGCCGGTGTCGACCGGTGACATCTGAACGAGGCTGTTGCCGATCTCGATGGCGACCTTCTTCGTGACCATCTCGGTGTTCGCGTTGAAGGTCTTCGCGAACTTGTCGAGATCGGAAACAAAGCTCATCCGCGCACCTGAATCTCGCTGAAGACCAGAACACCACCAGGCGCCAGAGGCTTGGATCGAATGACCTTGAAGACCGAACCGTCAACCAAGATCAGGTCGCCGAACTTCGGGCTGAGCGCCGCCGGCATGTAGACCTTCTGGTCCCCAACCAAGACGAGCTTGCCGTCGATCTCTCGCTGCTGGTAGTCCAGCTTGACGCCGACGAACTGATGGTTGCTGGCCGGCAGCGCGGCTGTGCCGGTCGCCGGGTCGTAGGCCGATTGATTGACCACCTGCAAGGTCATCGGCCCGCCGAACTTCTCGATCAGCCGTCGAGCAGTCTCGGCAAGGCGCAGGTACATCAGGCCCTCACCACCCTCGCCTGCCCCTGCCCATACACGAGGCCGGCCAGCAGCTTGTCGGCCACGGTGAAGCGCTTCTGGCCACCATTCAGACGAGCGGCATAGGTAACCGAAATCGGACCGACAGTCTCGGACTGCACGGCAGAGGCTTCGACATCGGCGTAGAGATCGCCGACGATCGCCTTGGCTGCAAGCTCCATCGTGGCCTTGACCACCGACCTCTCAGGCCACGAGTAGCCGGACCGAGGCCATTCCAGCGCCTGGCTGTCGGAGACGGGCTCCGACTTGAACCGGTAGTTCGTGTCGATGTACTGCGTGGCCCGGCGAAGGGCTGCTTCCTTCGCGTCGTCGGTTCCGGTCCAGGAATTGTCCATCGCCGAGTGATAGGCGTTGGCCTGGGCGACGGAGGCATAGGCCTCTGCGTCTTCCAGGCCGGATCCGTCCTCGACGACGAGCATCAGGCCTCCTGCACCATCCTATGCTTGAGCAGCTTGGCGACGTCCTGGCGCTTGACCGTCAACTCTTCGCCGACTTCGACGGGCTGGCCGCCGATGTGCGTCTCTTTGAGCACGACGATCCGGACCTCGTCCGGGGCTTGCGCGGCCGGATCATCGACTGGCGGGTCTTCCTTCGGCTGGTCTTCCATACGATCCTCGATCTGTGGGGCGTTCTTTCCCCGCTGCGTCGCCATCAGATATCCGCCAGGACCAGCACGCCGGCGGTGTGCTTGACCGAGGTGGCGATCTTGTCCCAGTTGGCGCCGGTCGAGATCTCGGCGTCCGTCGGGGATTTCCCGCCAGTGCCGACGTTCCAGCCGTAACCCTTCACGGTGATGCCGAAGTCGTAGTCGGCCTGCATCGTGGTCTCGATGCGCTCTTTGCCGTTGGTCGTCTGGACGTTGACGATAAGCTCGCTCCCGTCGTAAACGACGCCGGCGCCAGCAACGAGGCCAAGAGCCTTGGCGTCCGCGCCCACACCGCTCTCGCGTAGCGCCGGGGCATCGGTGACAATGGTCGGCCGCCCGAGGATGTCGACGATGGTCACGCCGTCGGACTTGAACAGGTTGTTGGCATTGGTGATGTTCTGCCCGATCAGCCCGTGGTAGCTGACGCCATCCATCACGTTGGCGATGATGGCACCCGAGCGGTCGCCGAACTTCGCGTGCGCCTGGTTCATGCCCGCGTACGTGATCGGTCCGGCCCCCTGGTCGAAGGTCGTCAGCGTGCCGCGGGCCTCGATGGCAGCAATCAGGGCCGCGATGATGGTGTTGAGCTGGTCCTGAAGGATTGCCTCGGCCAGATTCCGGGAGATGACCTCGACGGCCTCTTCGGGGCTCTTGTTCACCCAGGCCATTTGGCCGGGCTCCCAGAGCGTCGGACCGAAGCCCCCGGCCACTTTGACGCCGGCTTCCTGGATCTGAACCAGCGGGGTCGCGGCAGCCGCGTTGTTCGCGGCATAGCGATCTACGCGACGCTGGGCCGCGTGAAGGCCCTGCCACTGGTTCTCCAGGCGGAAGTCGCCCTGGAATCCTTCGGTGGTCAGGATGATCGATCCGCGCGACGCCGCGTTGAACTTGTCGACCATCTGGCCGAGCGTCTCGATCGTGGTGGTTTGAAGGGCCTCATTGAAGACCTTCATGTTCGTCAGTGCCATCTTGTTTCCTTACGTAGATAGACCCGGGAACCTCGACTTGATCGCCGTCACTCGTGCGGCCTTGTCACCGCCGAGGTCACCCTGTTTCGTGCCGTTGCTCTTGCTCTCGCCTGCTCCGCCGCCGGACTGACCCGTGCCCTTGAGGATGGAATCCTTGTTGGGGTAGGCATCGACGATCAGAGCTAGGGCTTCCTCGAAGTCAGCGATCTCCCCGGGACGGGTAACGCTGTACATGTCCTTGCCGTTCGCATCCTTGGCTCGGATGCGCCCGTCTTCGATCTGAAAGCGGTTTCCGAAGGTCGCCTGAACGATGTCGGCAGGGATGGCGAGCTTCTCGGCGATGAACTTCGACCGAGAGAAGGCGCCGCCGAGCAGCTCGCTGACCAGTTGCGATTCCAGCTTGTCGCCGCGGCTGTTGGCCTCGTCGAGCTTTGCCTGAAACGCCTTGCCGATCTCCGCCTTGACCTTCTCGATCTCGCCGGCATCCACCAGCTTCTTCTGATCGAGGTTCGCGACCGTCTCCAGGGCCTTGCGAGCCGCCGCGGGGTCTTCGATGCCCTCGAACGGCTTCAGCTTGCCTTCAGCAGCTTCGGCGCGCTCCCGGTGGGATTTCGCCTCGGCGTTGAGCCTGCTGATCGTCTGGACAGTCGAGGGCGCATCGAACGGAACTTCCTTCCCGTCGTCATGCACATAGACCGGCTTGCCGTCGACAACAACTGCGTGACCTTCTGCGTTGAGCTTGAGCTTCATGTGATGGGCCATCCAACCCGGGCTGCGGCCGCATCCGCGACCAAAACAGAAAGGCCGCCGAGACATCCGTCCGGGCGGCCTTGAAATGAAAAGGCCCGCTACGGTTTCCCGTGCGGGCCTTGATAAGTTAGTGGTCGGTTACTTCAATACGACTCGCTCGCCGCGCATGAAGCACAGCGC
Source organism: Pseudomonadota bacterium (assembly GCA_963205265.1). Lineage (GTDB taxonomy): Bacteria > Pseudomonadota > Alphaproteobacteria > Sphingomonadales > Sphingomonadaceae > Novosphingobium. Next base: position 41,745 of record CAUJJI010000052.1, on the reverse strand, counting down.
GCAGAGCCAGGTCTTCGTGCCACCGGAAGGGCGGCCGTTCTTGAACGTCATCCCGATCTTGGTTTCGATCGTTTCCAGGCCACCACAGCGGTGGCACGAAAACATGTGCGGTGGCGCGACGGCGCGTATGCGCCTCCTGACGCGCTCCTTCGGCGTGTCTGGTGGCGGCGTTCCGTCGATGACCTTGAAGTCTGGCACGGGCTCATTCTAGGCCCGCCCGCTTGAAGGCGGCAGCATCACGCTTCCGGAGGGCATCCAAGTCCAGCCATACGCCCTTGTCGTTGGCGAACTTGTCGAACTCGATGCCGCCCTGTCGGAAAAGCTTACCCCTGACGGGTCCGAGAACGTCGTCCTGGACATCCGCCAGCTGCTTCTTCAGCCACTGCCCGTAGGTCATCTCGGCCGGCACCTGCCCGTCCAGGCTCGCCCGGGTTCCGGCCAGGGCTTCGTCCAGGTCAATGCCCATCTCGCGCCAGGACTTCAGGATGCGGGTACTGGTCGACCGGCAGCCGAAGTGAAGCCGACCCGGCCCGGATAGCCAGGGGATGCTATGCCCGACCGGCCTGTACTCCGTGTCGTACCGCTTGCCGTCCCTGACCATGCAGAGCTTCGAGGTCCGTCCGTCCAAGGTCGACACCCACTTGAAGCCCTTGATCAGGTCCAGGTTCGCTTCGTCGAACTGCGTCCGCGCCACCTGAGCAGTGTGAGCCAAGGCCGTCCGGACAATGGTCTCGGCGCTGCGCCGGTCGATCTCGATGATGCCGTCCTGGTAGCCCTTGGCCCGCGTACCACGGACCCGGCGGACGATGTCGCCCGTCGTCTGGCCCTCGGTGATGCCGATCCGGATCGCGTCCCGGATCCTCGTCATCCTGGTTGCCTCGATGCTATCTGACCACTCGGTCAGTAAGCGCCCCTGGAAAGGTCGGCCCAGCGCAGCCGCGTAGACGGTATCGGGTGACACCGTGTGCACCCGAACCGGGACCAGCCCCTCGATCATCTGCGCCTGATAGGACGCCTCATAGGCGGCCAGGTCACGAAGCTCGGCGCGTAGGAGTAGGCCGGCCTCGCGGTACGCCTGGATGTTCAGCGTCCGGACCGAGAACAGCACCGACTCCAGGCGCTCCAGCCGGTCTTCCGTGATCCCTTCCAGGGCAACCGCCAACTGAGCGAACAGGTCGGCATCGACACGGTTCAACAACGCGATAAACCGCCTGACAACCCCGTTCGAGTACCGCGAGAAGTAGACCGCGTGGCGGATCGACTCCTCAAGCAGCCTTTCGTTGGCCGTCATCCATCAGTCCCAGCGCCGGTCCGTCCTGCTGGACCCTCTCAGCCTCGGCTTCCGGATCAACTTCGGCCGACAGGATGCCCCGACGCTTGAACTCGTTCAGGGCGGTCTCTTTCGAGATCAGGCCCTGAGACTGAGCGCTCAGGATCAATGTCGCCATGGCGTCGGACAGGCTGGACAGCCCGAACTCCTTGAATAGCTCGACGTGGCCGCCCCTGGGTAGCTTGAGCCAGTCCGCCATGAACTGGAGTACCTGGTCCAGGCTGTCTTCAAAGCCCTCGGAGATCCGCTGCAGGTCAGACTTGTTGGCATCGGCATCGTTTGACGCCTCGGTAGCCGATCGTTCCGGGCCACTGCTTTTCAGAACCAGAAGCTCTGCGCCGGTCTGCCGCATCTGGTCTTCCAGGTCGTCGAGCGATTGCCTACCGGCGTCGATTGCGGCCCCGGTATGCTCGACATACTTCATGTCGGCATTCTCGGGCAGCCTGATGGCCGTCGACGCTCCGACAATCACGTCGGTATGATCGGCACCGACAGTCACGAGGATCGGAACGCGAGCAACGTGGGTGATCCAGTCCTGATCCGACTGAGACTGCCAGTGCTTGACGTTCAGATAGGCAAGATCCGTGAGCGGGCCATCGCCGACCATGAACGCCTTGCGGAATCCGTAGAATGGAACGAAGGGAATCTCAGTGATCGTAGTGAACCACGACTCGACCTCGACGAACTTGCCCTCCTTTCCCTCTCGAAACAGCCTCACTCGGCCGGGCTCCAGGACGCGAACCTGCGGGACATCCTTGGTGCCGAACTCGCCCTCGGGCTCCTCGACAGTCTCCATCAGCCGAAGCTGGACGAGACGTGTCGCGCCGCCTGGACTCGGTTCTGTGCGCCAGCCGAGCACCTGTCCTGCCTTGACATGGACCAGGTAGGGCCTAGCGCCGACCCTGGCCTCATCGGCTTGCGTGCGGACGCCAGAGGCAACCCGCGGATACTCGACGAGCACCCCGGAGATCCCCTTCGCCATGCACTCCGTTGCCACGTCGACAGCGAATACATGCAAACTTCGGCCTTGAAGGTCGCAGTCCTGACAGAGATCGACGATGCGCGCCGGCACGTCGTCCCCAAAGGTCAGTTCCTTCGAGAATGGCTTGCCGACCATGACGCCGACTGTTCTTCGGAACGCCGGAAACAGCGTTGCCTGCGAAAGACGCGCGGCGTAGGCGTCCTGCTCCTCAGCCGGCCATCTTGGCATCAGGGCCGTACCCTTGCCCCGCATCGCACGGGTGCCCTGCATCAGGGCGTCGACCATAGGCCAGTCCGCAGCCATCTCTGTGACTGCGGGGCTCGGGTCATTGACGTTCATGCGCGCAGCGGGGAGACGGTAGCAGTTCTCTTCACGGCAGGCCACTCACGATCCACGCAGTAGCCTATGGCCGTCGTGATGTGCTGGTACTTGTTGGACTGGTCTTCCTGGAAGGTCGATCCTTCCTTCAGTTGAACCGTTGCCAGGCCCTTGTCGCACCACTTCGCAGTGACGGGATTGACGAACAAGGACGTATGGCCGTCAGCAGTCCTGATCTTCGCGCGCACCGCGTTCTGCCGGTCCTTGATTGCGGGCGCGGCGGGTCGAACCTTCCGGGTCACTTTCCAGCCTTCCACCCTCAGCACGCCCTCGATATCCGTGTAGTCGGACGCGTGGCCATGCTTCTCGCCGGCCCTTCCCGCCGGATCGCCGTACAGGATGACATCCTTGTTTTGGTGACCGGCGAACTTCTCGACGAACTCCACGGCGGACTGCTTCGACACGGCGCTAGTCAGCACGATCTCGTCAAGAATCAGGATGTCGTCATCCCGCCTGACAGCGATAGCCGACGACAGCGGCGTGTAGTTCTGATCGTGCATCCACATCAGTTGCTCATGCGGCCGGATCGTCTCGCCGGTGTGATTGGCCTTGCTGTAGTCCTCGTAGATCCTGCCCGAGGCGGTCTCGAAGGAAGCCTCGAACTCCTGTCGGAACTGCTTGGCCGACATCGCCCGCTTCATGGCGTCAATGACGTCCGGCGGAAGAATCTCGGCGGACTTCCAGTGGAATACCTTGAAGTTCGGGTCTGCTCCCGTCTCGGCCTGAGAGCACAGGTCGTAGTAGTGGTTCAGACCGTCCGGAACGCCCAGCAACCAGCACCACGCCCGGTAGTCCGGGTCCAGCGGGTTGACCGTGTTCAGGGCCGGCAGGATGTTGGCTTCCCAGGCATCGGCCTTGATGTCGGCGAACTCGTCAATCCCGCCGCCCTTCCACGGGACGCCCTCGATCCGCTGCGGCTTGTCCAGGCCCACGACGTGAATCTCGCTGCCGTTGGGTAGGTAGATGATCCGGTCGGACTCGGACGGTCTCTTCGGGTGCATGGCCGAAAGCGAGAACGCCTTCAGGTCGTCCCAGAAGATCTTCTTCGCCTGGTCGTGCGTCGGCGCCGCGGCGAAGTAAGGACCAGGAATCCGGCTCGCCTGCTTCACGAGGAACCGCTTGAACCTCTCCGTCTTCCCGCTTCTTCGTCCCGCCGGAACCAGCGGGAACCGAACACCAGACGGCACCGCAGCGACGAGAGCCAACTGAACGGAATGGGGAATCAGCGGATACCAGCGCGCCAACTGGCGATCAAGCGCGAGGTTGCCTGTGCTCAATCCGGTAGGCTTGCGATGGCATCGGCCAGAGCCTTCGCCACGTCCGGGCTTCCCGCCCCCTTGCTCAACTCCTGGCGGGTCCGCTCGAGGCTTTCAATCCGGCCCATCAGCTTGTCGATGATCGCCGGGTAATCCCTGCGCCGGTAGGTCCGCTCCTCGACCGGATCTTCATCCGTCACCGGGACTCCGCCGACCATCATCGGCTTCTCGGTCCTGACCTCAAGCTCTAAGCCGGTCGCTTCCTTCTCGGCCTCAAGCGCCCTGACCAGCCGAATGCGACACAGCCGCAGCTCGTCGTCGACCTTACCGAGCTCGACTTCGATCCACAGCGCTTTCTCCTGATCGGTCAGGACATTGCTGTAGATGCCGTGGGTCCGGGCGTTTTGATTCCCCTTGTGGGTCTTGGATGCCGTACCTCCATGCATCCTGCACCTGCCGTTGGGCATGGCTCGTGATTTGCACGGCGCGCCCGAGCGGGTTTTAGCCCCACAACGCATCTGGTGTTTTTACGACCCCGCTAGGGCGGCAGCCGCACGACGGCGGGCGGTTCGAGGCGAAAGGCCGCGAGCCAAGGCCGCGTTGTAGGCTCGCCGTTGACCGGCATTCATTCGTCCACGCATGGTCACCTCGCAAATTCAATCCATGTCTTATCGACACGAGATACGTCATGGAACTTCACATCGGCCTCGGGCAACTCAATGCCGAGCGCCCTGGCAATGGCTTCGCCGTCGAGGTACTTGCCGTCCGGCGACTGTTTGATCGCCGCCAGGAAAGCCTCTCTCTGTGCCCGAGTCTTGAAGCAGACCGCGAACCAGTATTCACTGTCCGTGACTTCGTTGAAGCGGGCCGATTCATCCTTGGCTCGCCTCCTGAAGCCGGCCTGCACCGCGTCAAGATCAGCGAAGCTGTCCACTTCGGCGTCGCCGGTCGGTTCCGGCATGTCGACATACGGAGCGCGCCTTCTTGCGCGAACTCGGCGGATCTTCGCGGCGGCCTCTTCCTTCGCCCTCCGGACTCGGTCATCCATGGGCCCTCTCCCATCGATAGACCTCCATCTCCGCGAGCGGGAACCATTCCAGTACTCGCCGGTAGTCCCTCGGGAGATGTCGCTTCATCGGCACCAGGAACCGCGCATCGATACCGTCGAAGCTCCGGCCCCAGATCCGGTAGTCGACCGGCAGCCTCGCGCCGCTCTTTCTGAACAGGTCGACCAAATCGGTCTTCACCAGATCCCAGATAGGGTGATACCTGCTGGACCGCTTGCTGATCGGGCCATGCCGGGATATCGCGATGCGACGCATCGGACTGTCCGCCGCCCGGACGCCGTCAGCCGCGAGCAGATTCGGCAGCCCCTTGTCCTCGCACAGCACGCGACACGCGTCGACATAGCTGTGATTCGGCAAACCCGCCTGCTCGATCACCGCGCAACGCTCTGGGGGCTGGAAAACCAGATTGTTCAGCCACCGATGAAGGCTCGGGTGCGGAAGTCTGGCGATGCGCTCTCCGAAGAACCCTTCGTAGTAGTCGAGGGACTCTTCGACGAACTCCAGACCCGGGATCAGGTACAAGTAGTACGGATGGACCCGGTCGAAGTGCTCGCGGACGGCGAGCCATGCCGCGATCGCGTCCTTCCCGGTCGAGAACGCCAGCAGGGTCTCGGCCTGGATCTCTCGGACGGCCCTGATCGTCTCAAGCGCCATCGAGCATCTCCCGGGCCAGCAACATCACCCTCAGATACTCAACAACATGGGCCGGCGGACCCGATTTGCCCCAGTTGGTTGCGGAATTCACATGGAATCCGAGCCGCCCCGCCAATTTGGCCTGGGACCAGCCGAGCCTGCGCAAGGCCACCCGGTACTCTTCGCCTGTCATAAATCACCGATTCTGTGACCGAAGACAAGCGCATGATATCACAAAAACTGTGATATTCGAAGAAAACGCCCAGAAGGGCAATCCATCTCAGAGAGGAGGTGGAGGAGACAGGGTTGCCGCGGCTGGATTTGCACCAGCGGTCTTCGGGTTATGAGCCCAACGAGTTGACTGCTTCTCTACGCGGCTGAAGGCGATGGAAGCGCTGGACGCAACTTCCCTGCACGTAATGTACCGAACTGCGTGCCGATACTCATGGACTTCATGTACCAATCCAGACATATCGATTCCGCCGCTTGCCCTGGATGACCCGGATGGACTTGGTTTCCTCGGATAGGGTCGACAGCACTCGCTGGACGCCGACCTTCGTGGTGTTCGCCCGCTGGATCCTGAGCGTCAGGCAGACGTAGGTCTGGATCTCCTTGAAACGGAACTCCCGACCGGGGTGGGCCGCCAGCAGCGAGATGACCTCACGACCGTATTTCAACCCAGCGCCTCGCGAACAAGCCGGCAACAACGGCCGAGCATCTCACTGTAGATCCTCATCGGCATACCAAGCGTCCGTGCGGCGGCGGGCCGGCTGAACACCCACGCACCGCGTCGAGTCTCCCGCAGATACCGCTTCCGGTGTGCATACTCGGCCTGCAGCACCTTCCGCTCGGCATGACTCAGCCGGCTGTCATAGACGCCCTGGACGATCCGCGCTCGGGTCTCGAAGATCGGGGTGGGCTTGTCCTGCGATTCCTCGAAAACGGTGTCCGCGTCCGGGATGTGCCTGCCCTCTGCGCTCGCCGCTTGTCGCTGGACTGGCGGGCCGCCATCGTCTCCATGGTTCGCCCATCTGGCCCAGTTGAGCAAGTCGCTGTGGGTTCTGGGGTCGATCATGCAATCCCTCGAAGTTCCCGGCCAATCCGCCCGACCTCATCCAGATTGAGGTTCAGCGCCGCCGCGAACAGCTCGGCGTGCAAGCGCTGGTGCAGGTGGAAATGCTTGTAGAACCCCTCCGGCCCGCTGACGTGCCAACCGTCTGATCCACGTGAAACACGGTAGTCGCCGAAAACCTGGGGCGGCTCGGTGGCGTAGATTGGGCGGTTCTTCATTAGCCCGCCGGCAAACCACTTCCTCATGTCCTGAGCGGTGGTGACCACTTCGGGCCCCGCATCGCGTTTCATACCCAGGTCTTTCATCGCAATGGCACGTGCCATCTCCGCCTTCGTTGCGCCGTAGAACCGCTCTTGGTTATCCGACCACATCATTCAACCCTCCGAACCGTTACGCCATCCACCCTCGCCCGCTGCGTGAAGTGCCGGCCCTTCTCCGCCGCCCGCCAGAACGCCGCGCTGAGCCGGTGGCGCAGGACGTAGGGATCCAAGTCGCCGTAGGGGATGAACTTCTCGTCGCCGACCTCCAGCTGGTCCAGGCCGTAGACCATCGGCCGGAACTCCTCGGCGGGCTCGAAGGCGTCGACCGGGCGGCCGTCGACAAAGCGTCTGATGGTCACTTGCATCTGTCCAGTACCTCGATCTGACGGGCCAAGTCCTTCCAGTGGTCGACGCGGCCCGTGTACCGATCGGCGAGCCACCTGCGCACCATGATCCGCACGACTGCGACGATCCGGTAGTAGCTGCGGATGATCTCCTGCTGCTCGCCGACCAACTTCTCCAGGCGTTCGACCTCGTCCTGGAGTTGCTTGGCGGGCAGTGCCTTCGCCGCCTCGCCGCGCCGGCGGACGGCCCTTGCGTGGACCTTCTTGGCCAGGGCAATGGCCTGGGGGCTGGGGATCATTCCTTCGCCGCCGCCTTCAGTTGAGCCCGGACGGCAGCCAAGACCTCGGCGCCGATCTCCTGACTGGTCTCGCTTCTGGCGGCATCGAGGGCGATCTTGCCGCCGATGATGATGGCCATGTCCTTGCTGTTCGGAATGGCGACGCCCAGGAATCCGGACGTGGCTGCCATCACCGCGAGGCAGACCGCGATTCGGCGCCACTGCCTCCAAGCAGCAGCCTCTTCGTCGCCCGGCACAAGATCACTGATCCACACACCTCTGGCAAGCAGTCCGAACGCGCCAAACATCAGAATGGCTATGGCCACGTTGCCGAACAGACTGCCGATCGCGCCGGCGCGGGTGACCAGGTACAGCAGCAAGATGTCGCTCATGTATTCGCTTCCTTCTCGGTTCGATTGATCTTCACTAGGCCGGGATCTCGGTCATTGGTACACCGTCATCCCTCGTGTCGCCCAATCCCACAGTCTTTCGATCCAGAGAGGGCGGTTCTGGCGGCGCCAGTCCTGATAGGCCTCGAACGGCGTTTCTCCAGCGCCGGAAGGCGAGTCGCAGATGATCATCGTAGGAAGGCGCTCCATGCCCGTCGCACAGACCCACTGGCCATTCATGCGCAGGATCTTCGGCTTGCTCACCCGGCGCTCCCCGGACGTTTGATCACCACGGTCATGCCGCCGCCGTTCACCGGCAGGCCTCTCCTGACGCGGATGTCGATGATCTGAGCGTCATTGCGATAGCAGACCCCCTGCAGAGCGTCCGCGGTAACCTTCTCTGCGTTCCCGATGTCGATGCAGCGCAGCGCAAGATGCCAGTCCGGTCCTTCTCGTCTCAGCCGTGCCGGGGCGCTCTTCGGCTCTACGGGATGCACGGTGATCTCCAACGCCAGCCAGCCGTCTAACGGCTCTCGGACGCCAGCCGCCCTAGCGGTCCACGCGCAGGCCTCTCGGAATGCTTGAGCCTCGACGGAGACATGTGTTCGGACGACACCTCCACGAGTGGACGTCCTCCAGTAGCGATTCGCGCTGATCGGATAGGGCAAGCTCAGACTGACCATTTCCGCCCCGTCCTGCGCCGCTCCGCTGCCCATGCTCGGCCGATGGCGTCCAGATCTTGACCGCTGTCGGCGAGGGCCGGCATGGCCTGCACCTGCTCCGGATGCGCCGGCCGAGGGGTGTAGTCCCGGGGCTCTGTGACGATGGCAACTGAGCCGCACCAGTCGCAGATGTCCTCGTGGAACGTCGCGACGCCCCGCAGCCTCGATCCGCGGGCGGTGGCACAGTCGTGACAGATCCACATCACCAGAGCCTCCAGCCGCTCGCCGTGCCGGTGTATGGCAGCACGCCCCTTCGCGGCTCCATCTCGATCACATCGCTCGTGCCTTTCGGCACGGCGCCGCACTGGGAGCATGTCGGCGGTGGCGGCGGCAGTACGCCGTGCCATGCGCCGTAGTGGCCATGAACATCGCCGCCGCAGATCGAGCAGGTTCCGATGCGCTGGAACATGGTCAGTCCTCTGTCGACAGGCTGTCGATGTAGAGCTGGCACTCGTCGCGGATCTCCTCCAAATCATCCAGAGTCTGGCTCGCGGGCCTGGTGGTTTCCCCGAAATAGTCCTGAATTGCTTCGATGATCTGCTGCTTGGTCATGACTTGGGTCTCGCTTTCCGGCTCGGCGGCGCCGGCGTGCCGTTGAATTTCCTACCGCGCCTTCAGCAACGTGTCCCGCTTTCTCAGCAGTCGCTCGTGCTGCCGGGCGTTCCGCGCGATCTCGGCGTCCACGATCTGGATGCCGGCGGCGACGGCTTCCTGGCGGTTGGCGTGGAGCTTCTTCGGGTCGAACCACTTCCCTTTTGTCGAGCAGACCCACCCGCCCAGGCCGCGGGCCTGTCCAATCTCAATCTCCACTTCTTCGGCCTTCCCGCTCGGCGAGATGCGCCAAGCCTTGTACGTTTCCGTCACTTGCCTGCCTCCGGTAGGACGAACCGCTTGCCATCGAACGGCAGGAGGTCCCATTCGTAGAGTCCGCGAACCGCCGCTGACTCAGCCGAGTCGCCGGCTTCCAGCGCGTCAATCGCGCAGCGCAGGAACTCGACCTCCAGGCCTTCGCGTCGCGCGTGCGCCTGGGCGGCGGCGAACTTCTCGTTGTCGGTCGGCAGGTTCATGCCGGGACGTACTTCCGGATGCGGTACTGCCGACGAGACTCATCGGGCAACATCCAATCTTTTACGCCATCGCGCGCACGCCTACGAGATCGAAACGCCGAGATCCAGCCCCATGACGCTCCGGTTCTGAACTCCAACAGCCACACGCATTCCCGCTTCATCGCACCACCCCCTTGAGTTCGTACTGCAGAATCCGCGCCTCCATCAGCCCGTGAATCGTCATCTGGCTCCGGACCTGTCGGGCATCGGCTCGGCTTGCGCACTCCCCGATCTGCCGCCACGGGTTCTCGGCGCGGCGGGTGTCGCGGATCTCGACGTACCAGCGGTCCTGCTTCATGCCGTCCACCCGTGAATCAGCGGTCGCACCCACGACCAGACGATCGGCGCGAGCCATGCAATCAGGATGCCGATCGCAATCCCGGCGATGACGAACCCGGCGAACATGGCGCCGAAGTTGAGGTTGATGTAGCCGCGCCGGTGCTTCATCCCGCCCTCGTCATCGTCAGTGCGTCCAGCAGGTTGTCGTGCAGGGCGTCGGTCTCGACGATCAGGTCAACGTCGGGGTCGCTGATCGGCTGGAGGCACGAATCATCCATCCGCCGGTATGCCTCCAGCATGCCTGTCAGCCAGTCAGCATTCACGAGCCACCCCGACCGCGGTCCGTCCAGTTCCACGCGCTGCACCGCAGTGACTACGCGATCTCGATGCCGCGGCTGGTGATTGCAGACGATGCGGCACAACATTCCCGGCTTGATGGCGCTCATGCTCGGCTCCGCAGGTACTGGTCTTCGAGCGCCAGCAGAGTCTTCGCCTCGTCGCCACCGGCCAGACCCACGGCGGCGGCGATGTTCGACAGCAGGCCCGCGAGTCCGCTGGCGTTCGATTTCATGCCGGCGCGGCTGGCCAGCGTGCGGGCGATGTCCTCTCGGAGGCCGCGGACGTACTTCGATCGCAACTCCCGAGACACGCCCAGTTGCGGCGCCGCCTCGGCGGGCCTGGACGGACGGCGCAGCCGCTTGCAGAGCGTCGCGAACTCGCCGCTGGTCGGCGGCCACACCGGATGCTCGGCCTTGGCGGCCGCGATGGCCTTCAGGATCGTGTCGTCGTCGAACGCCGCGAGGTCCATTGCCCAGGTGCGCTGCGCGATCTCCATGCCCTTGTCGACGCCGTTCTGCAAGAACCGGTACTTGTCGAGCAACTGATTGCCGTAGCGGCCGTGCAGGATCACGAACAGCACGCGGATTCTCTCCGGGACTTCGGCCTGGCTAAACGTCGATAGTGAAAGGCTCTTGCTCACGTGTTCCATGGCTCAGGTCCAGGGGTTGTCCGGTTCCGTAGATCGATGCGGCCGCGGCGGCGCGGCCAGCCTCCTTGGCATCCAACGGACGAGAGTTTGTCCGCCCGCCTCGGGTTTGCAGGTCTTCCGCCGCCTTGCGCATCCACCGTCGCCATGTCGCCGGCCAGTCCGACTTGGCATCGCGAAACTCCCAGTCCCGGAATGCCTCGGTCTCGCGGTCGACGTCAACGCCGGGCGCCTTCTCCGCCGCCCAGGCCCGTAGCTCGGCAGTGACCTCGAAGTCCTCGGGGCATCGCTTGCTCGGGCGCCCTCGGGCGCGCGGCACGACCGAAGGGAGTGCATCGGATACGGATACGGATACGTCTCCGAATACGGATACGTCTAGGTGCGCACGTGACTTACCGTGATTTACCGAGAATACGGAGGATATGATGTGATCGCTTGTGACATTCACGGAGAACACCATGTCATCCGTGTATGTGCAGATGGCAACCCCGGAATCGGCCGCCTCGCCCTTGTTCATTCGTGGCCCGATCGCTGCTCCGATAAGGACTCCGAAGGACTCGGGAACCAATGCGAGGTATCGAACGATCTGTGCCAGGTGCTTGTCGGTCACATTCCCGCGCTTCAGCTCGATCACGCACGGACCTGCCGATGTATCAAGCAGTAGATCTATATAGCTGTCACCAACCCTAACCTGTCTGCGCACGCCAGTGACCACCAGACCGAAAAACTCGCCGGTACTTCGGATGTGCTCTTCAAGTACGCTTTCTACATCACTTTCATTTGGCAGGGGTCGCCCGTTCGGCTCGCCTTTCGGCCCGGGGAATTTTGACTTGTTCGTTCGCACCTGCTGCCCGAAGTTGACAATCTCCAGGTACCGCTCCCCGTCCTCTGCCGGGTACACCCTTACAAGGGCCGCTTCAGCGACGCATCGCATCCACTTCCCAATGTCCGAGTCGGATACCTTGTTCAACTGCCTCGGGTAGCAGGCCGCCCTGAGCAAGCCCGGATCCGCGTAGTAGCGGCCGAAGTCGTCCACGACCGACATCAGACGCCGGAAGAAAACCTCCGACGCCCAGTCCAGCGTCGCCATGCGGGCGCTGGTCAAGATGCCTTCGCGAACGATCCGGTTAGGCATCGACGATGCTCCAGTCCTCGCCATCGCGACCGAAAAGAGCGCCAGACGTCGCGAGGCGCATGCGCTCCTCGGAAGTCTTTCTGGTGAGACTGGCGGCGAAGTACGCCACCTGGTACATCTGGTCGATCGATAGCCCTCTAGCCGCGATGCTGGCGATGAAGCCTGCCGCATACTCAAGCGGCGCCACGAACCGGGCCTCGTCCAACACCTCCGGGGCGACCGCTCGGATGTTCTCGTCGAAGTCGAGGAAGCCGGCCAGAACCGCTGGGATACCGAACGTGGATTCGAGCGATAGCATCCGCTTCACCAGCTCGCGGTGCTTGTCTGCAGTGACATGGCAGTCCTTGCAGAGGACCATCAACTCGGCCTCGTCATACTCCCAGACCTTGCGATCCCTGAAGTACTGTTTGTGGTGGACGTGAAGCGTCTGCTCGCCAGAGCCGCAGTTGGTGCACTCCCAGCCTGCGGCCTCCTTCATCCGAGCGGCCAGCTTCTGCCAGCGCGGGTCCATGTACTGCGCGAAAAAGTCCTTGCTCATCTGTCGTCCCGACGACCCCGGCAAGAGGGGCACGACGGCAGAGCGGGCCGGGAAGACCGCCTCTTCGGGAGCTACCCTATCCGTGTGCGTGAACACTATGCCGCCACCCCTGCCGCCGGCCGCACCGCCCTATCCCGCCTCTCGTAGGCATCCCACATGCGCAGGTTGGCCAGACGGGCGACTGCCATCACCTGCGCGGGTGTCAGCCGGTCGGCGTCGCGGCACGGCTTGGCGCGCCGTTTGCACCTGACCCGGTAGAGCGGATTGGTGACGTGTCCGCGATGCGTTTCGCCCGCGGAGTCACCGATCAACAGCACACCGCAGGCCGGCGACGGCAGGAATTCAGCGAGGTCATCCGACCAGATGTCGGCGGGCATCGCGAAGTAGTGTTTCCACACGCGACGCGGCCATTCCAGCGGCGTCGGCTTCGGCTCCGGCGTGCCGTACTGCCAGCCATAGCGGCGCCACCACTTGTCCTTGCGGCGATCCGCCTTGAAGTCGGCGCGACTCGTCTTGATCTCGACGTCGATGACGCGCAGGTCTGTCGTGACGGCCAGCACGTCGCATTCGCTGCCCGTCCAGTTGCAGCGGTCGACCAGCACGACGCACTTGCGGTCGAGCACCTGGCGGCCGACGATGCGCGCGATGTCGCCTTCAGTGAGCGGCATGGCCGGCGTCCTGGCGTAACCGTTGATGCAAGTCCGGCCGGCTGCGCCACGCCGCGATCTTCAGCCGGCGGTTCGGCAACGCCTTGAACCACCGCACCCAGCATGAGTCACAGGTCATCTGGTAGACGATGCCGCCCTTCGCGCATTCGGCGCAGGCGGCCTCGACCTTGACGGGCGCGAAGAGGTCAGTCACGACCCGCTCCCGAACAGCCGCTCGATGCGCACATAAGCCGCCAGCGACTCGTCGGCGCTGGCGCCGGGGTGCATGCTGTCCCACATGCGCATTGCAGCCTCGACAGCGGTCTGCCGGCGCTCCGGGGCGGCCTGGGCGGCGAATGTCGTGATGGACTGCCATGACTGCTCCCCGCCTGAAAGCCGGGGCATCCGGTCCTCAGGCATGGGCTCCTCCTGCGAGGCTCGCCAGTCCGCGAGCGGCAATGTTCCGGGCTGCATTCACGTCGCGGTCGTGTTCCGCTCCGCACTCGCAGCACCGCCATCGCCTCATTCCGAGATCGGCCCTACCTTTCGGACTGCTGGCAGGGATGGCCCCGCAGCACGAGCACGTCTGGGTGGAGAACGCTTCATTGACAACATCGAACAGAACCTGATGCCTGATGGCCTTGTACTCGAGGTTCTTTCGGAACGTCGCCCACCCGGCATCGAGGACGGACTTCGCCATCTTCGTTCTCACCAGGCCGGCTGCATTCACGTTGCCGACGAAGATCGCCCCGTGCGACCGCACGAGGCGGGTTGAAAGCTTGTGCAGGTGATCCCTGCGCTGGTTCGCGATTCTGGCGTGGATCGCCTTAACGCGCTTCTTCTTGTGCGCCCGCTGCGCTACCGCCAGTTGTTCCTGCTGCCGGCGGTACCAGCGCGGCGCTTCGATCTTTTCGCCCGTGCTGATCGTCGCCAGGTCCTTCAGGCCAAGATCGATTCCAATGGCGTCGCCATGCGCATTGTCGAGAAATTCGACCTCGACCGGCAGATTGATGTACCAGCGACCACGCGCGTCCTGCGAAAACGAGCCGGCGCCGAACGTCTGGCCATTGGTGAGATCGCGATGCAGCCATGCGAAGTACCGCACGCCACGGAAGACGAGCGCTTCGCCGTCGAACCGGACATGGCCCTTGTTGAACGGCACCCAGCCGAGCGACCTCTTGCCACGCCAACGCAGCATCGGCTTGCGTTTGGTATCCTGAGATCGGGCGAAGGTCTGGCACACCTGCTGGATCGTGTGAGCATGCAGATTGAGTTCCTTTGACGATCCCGCCGTGAGTCTGTTCAGGTCATACCCGCTCGGCCACTGCTTGCGCCACCGCAGCGCCGACCTCTGCGTTTCGCCGCAGAAGTTCCAGACGAAATTGACCGCGCAGGCCTGCCTACGCAGCTCGGCGTCGTGCTTGTCTTTCAACCGGAATCGGTACGTCAGTTGCATCTGACGCCTCGCATCGACTGCCAGCAGGCGGTGTCGGTGTCCGGATTCATGCGGGCACCTGCGGAGGGGAGGTCGCCCCGCAACGATGGACAATCGAGGCGCCAACCACCGATTGACCGCCGAAGGGGGCGACCGTGACTCGATATCTCTTGCTGATCCACTTCGCTTCGAAGGGCGCACGCAACATCGACAAGGCGGCACGAGCGCAGCGGGTTATGGCCTGCGTCCGACGCGAGTTCGCCGAGTTCGAGACCGCCCTGACCGACGAGAACTCGGTGGCAATCTGCGGCTTGTCGGCCAAGCCGATCGACCTGCTGTACCGGGACCTCGCGATACCGGGGGCACCGGTCGACCACGTATCCCTGTTCGATGTATCCGGGCAGATCACGACGAACCACCTCCATCTGGCCGGCTTTCGCGACCGGACCGACTTTCTGGTGCGACGTACCTCGGCGAGTCCATCTGAGGGCCAAAGACCCGCTCCAGAATCCGGTCCGTCAACCACTGATGAAGGCGAATGACCCAAAGAAACGGGGGGCGATCAAGAAGCCACGCGGCCAGCTTTTCTGCGGCGCCAGGTGGGCCCAGGGGCTTGGACGAGCCGGCCATCGCCTACTCCGCCCTCTCTGCTGTGGGGTAGGTCGCTGCCCGCCGTGGTTGAATGGGTGTTCCACCAACCAGACTTCCACGACGGGAGCGACCCATGGACGAAAACGTCAAAGAATCTGCAACCCAGTCGGGCGAGATCGAGGCCTTGAAGACGTGCATCTCGCTGCTCATCGCCAGAACCTGCGAAACAGACGAAGCAACGACCCTGTTCTTGAAGGAAGCGGAGGACTGCCTTCGGCTTGTCTCGACTCGGTCTCGCGAAGATGCAGAGGCGCCGATTGCTCAGGAGTGGTTTCCAGCTGAGCTGGAGGGGTCGCTTCGGGCTTTGAATGGGGTTTCGAGGCTTGTGACAATCCTTCGAGAGAGCGGCGACGGGACTCGCGCATAGCCTGCCGTACCGAGGCGTGCTCGGCCTGAACAGCCTCCGCCTCTTCCCGCGCGATCCGCCTCACGTCGGCTTCGGTCAGCGCAGCCCTGCCCTTCCTGCGTTGCGCCGGGGCGGCGCGCACCACCTCCGGGCCAGCCTCGCCGACGAGCCAAGGGCGCTTGTCAGGGGTCATCTATGCCTCGCTTCGCTCGGGGTTGGGAGCGGGGTGGTCGACGTCGACTAGCTCGGGCCAGATCAGATCCCAGTCATGGGGACGGAGGTCGGCAACCGAGACCAGCCCATCGACCGCTTCTACGAACGGCCGACAGAACTCCACCGGTACGCCCCGCGTCATCCAGTTGCAAAGTCGCTGGATCGAGATATCGCGCCCGGTGAGTCGCGTTATCGTGCTTGCGACGGCCGCCGGACCGCCTGCGGCATCGACGGCCATGCCTTGTGGCGTCTCGAGACGGTGTATTTGATCAGCGTCGGCCATTCATACATTACACACGATGTTTGCGGTGTTTGTCAAGATAGATGGCGTGTCGAGCAAGAAGGGATCTATGCGGAACGCCTCTCCTGTTCACGCTTGTTGAGACAGACATGATCGGGCTCGGACCATCGCCGGATGTCGCGCTTCCAGCGCTCGGGATGAGCGCGCCTGGCAGCTTCGTAGACGTCGCGACGACGAGCGAGGATGGCCTTGCTCTGGCCGTTGTGACGCTGTTTCGGGGTGACGAAGCCGATCCCGCGATGGCGATGCGAGCCGTTGTACCAGTCGATGAACTTCAGCGCCCAGGCGCGAGCCTGATCAAGATCGGTGAAGCCGACGCTGGGCCAGGCCGGCATGTACTTCAGCGTACGGAACCAGGACTCGATGAAGGCGTTGTCGTCGCTGACGCCGGGCCGGCTGTAGCTGGGCTCGATGCCCAGTTCCCGCAGCTTCGCGCGCAAGGTCAGCGAACGCTGAGGCGCGCCGTTGTCGGCGTGCAGGATCACGGGCTTGCCTCGCAGATGCTCGCGCCAGCGGGCCCGTTCGATCAGTTCGGCGGCCAGCTCACCGTTCTCGGCGGCGTGCACCTCCCAGGCGACGATCTTTCGGCTGTACAGGTCGATGACGGCGTACAGATAAAAGAACAGGCCCCTCACTTGGCTGGGCAGGTACGTGACATCCCAACACCAAATTTCATTGGGCCGGCGAGCGACGTGCATCGGCGCCGGCTTGCGGCAGCGCTGTCGTTGCCGACCCCGGTGCTGTTGCGCATCGTGAGCGTGCAGCAGTCGGTAGAAGGTCGATTCGCTGGCCAGGTAGCAGCCTTCATCAGCCAGAATCGGCACGATCTGCGTCGGCGGCATGTCCGCGAAGCGCGGCTGCAGGCAGGTGTCCAGCACCGCGCGTTGCTCCTGGGCACTGAGCTTGTTGGCCGGCACCGGCCGCTTTGCCTGCGGCCGGCCATCGGCGGGCACTTGCTCGCCGTCGCTCCAGCGCTGCCAGGTGCGCAGCGAGATACCCAGTTCCTCACAGGCCGGCTTCAGCCGGGCGCCACTGGCCTGCGCCGCCCGCACCAGCGCGACGAGTTCCTGGCGTTGCGGCAACGCTGTCATGCGTCCTCGCCTTTGTTCCACAACGCCTCGAGCTTTCGGCTGAGCACCAGCAGCGCCGCCGTCTCCGCCAGCGCCTTCTCCTTGCGTCGCAGTTCCTTCTCCAGCCCTCGGCTGCGCCGTCGCTCCTCGGCCAGCGCCGTCGCGCTGACTCGCTCGGTGCCACCGGCGTTAGCCTGCAGGCAAGCCTCGCGCCAGCGCTCGATCTGCTCGACGTACAGGCCTTTGCGCCGGCAGTACTCGGCCAGTTCTGCTTCGGCCAGCCCCATCGTCTCGACCACTACCGCGAACTTGTCCTGCGCACTCCAATCCTCGGCATTGCTGCCGTCTCCCGGCACCGCTCGCCCCGTTGCCCGGGCCTGGTTGCGCCAGCCGTACAGCGTCGGCTCGCTGATCCCCGTGCGCCTGGACACCTCCGCTGTCGGCAGGTTCTGCGGTGGGCTCATCAGCCCCAGCGCGTGCTCCTTCTTCTCTTTCGTATACCTCGACATCCTGACTTTCCTAACTGCCCCTCGATTCAAGAATTCTGGCATCGGTCGACATGCCAACTATCTTGACAGAGGGGGTTTAGATCAAAGTCAACACAGCGTGTAACAGAGGGACTCACATTCTGTTTATGCTCGCTAGATGGATCGACCTGTCGACATCGCTCTGTTCGTGATGAGGGCTCGCGGCTGGAATCAGACCCAGCTCGCCGAGAAGGTCGGCGCGTCGTCGTCCGATGTCACAAACTGGAAAAGTCGCGACCTACCAACGTGGCGTCACGGAAAGATCGCGGACGCGCTCGGTATCACCATTGACCAGTTGACGGGTCGACAGCCACTACCCGAAGACCTGACCAAGACCGCTTCCTCCCCCGTGAAAACCCACCCAGAGGGGAAACCCGAGGGGACAGGAGGCTCGGGCCGGCCGAAGATCGACGACGAACTGGAGGACGCGGAAGCGCCACCCGATGGCGGGTGGTCGCCTGTCGTTGGGGACGTGCTGGGCGGGCCAGACGGGTTCTTCGATGAGTACGGATACCCGCCCGGTCACGGCGACGGGCGGGTGCCGAATGCATCCAGGGACAAGAGCGCCTACGCGCGGCGGGTGCGGGGTGACTCGATGGCCCCGAAGTTCAGCTCGGGCGATCGCATCCTCGTCGTGCCCGGCGTCGAGGCGCAGCCCGGAGACACCGTCGTCGTCCGCCTGAAAGATCAGCGCAAGGCCCTGAAAAAGCTGCTCTACATCCGCGACGGCGAGGCCGCTTTCGGGTCACTGAACCCCGGGTACCCGGGGCTGACCGAGTCGCTGGACAAGATCGAATCAATCCACAAAGTCGCGGCGATCTATCCGCGGTGACGGGCGCAACCAGGCCCGCGACAACCTCTGTGACAGTTGCAGGATTGTGTGACGGGTGGGCGCCGGGGACAGGGTTCTAGGAGAGGTAATGGCCATCAGCGATGCAGACTTCGAGCGTGTACTCAAGATCGCAAGATCGGCGGCGAAAGAAGCGCCGTATTCGAGCACCGTTCAGGTGGCCATCATTCAGATGATCACTGAAGTCTTGACAAGCCTCCAGGGCGTAGGCGTGTCGATCCTGGCATCGCAGATCGCTCTGGCTGAGAGCATCAAGGGAGTCGGCGCGAGTGCCGATAATCCGGTCGGAGAGTTACGCAGTGCCGCCGATGCCATGGCCGAATCTCATGGGCTGTTCGCTAAAGCGGCCGACCGGCTTCATCAGATCGCGCTCGTCTTGGCGAGCGCAGAGCAACCCGACGGGGAGGCGCCGATACGTGACTAACTCGGTGACGGAGTTGTATCCACGACTGGCGCGCCTTGAGCAACCGCGTACGCCCGAACGACGAGTTGACCGACACGGTGGAGGAGGTGATGATGGCGGCATGGAAACGCGCCTGACAGAACTCGAAAAAGCCATCATCCGGCTCGATGCCCGAGGCGACCGCATGGAAGACCGCTTTACGAGGGTCGAGGAACGTCTGTCGGCGGTCGACGCTGACATCAAGGATCTACGCACCAAGGTCGGCGACGTCAAGACCGTGGTCGACAAGCTTGACTCCAAGCTCGACGTGGCCTCGATCCGCGCAGACGTAAAGTCGGCAAATGCCGAGATTTACAAGTGGATTGCAACGCTGGCCATCGTCGCAACGGCCGCACTCGCCTATCAGGGCTGGCAGAGGCTTGCTCAGACTACGACCGTGGCACCGCCAGCCGCGGCCACTACGCCTGCCGAAGCGCCGAGGCAGTCAACTCCACCCGCCACCAGCTGACCGGGCCAACCCCGATACCCCGCCCTCGCCCGCCGGGCTACGATCCCTGCACAGCCAGGGAGGGGATGATGAGAACGACGGGGATCGCGGTTGCGGTGGTGCTGTTGGCCGGGTGCGGAGGTGGCGGAGGATCGGATTCGGCGGTGTCGGCGAATCCGCAGGCCTGCGGGTCGCCGGTTCAGTCGCTGCTCAACGGCACCTCGCTCGCAGCCGCCGAGAGCGTCTGGCGCTGCCAGAACAGTTCCGGTACCTCCTACGACTTCGTGGCGTTCAAGGACGGCACCGGCAGATCATCAGCCGTCGGGAACTTCACGTGGTCCGAACAGTCATGCGGTGTCGTGGCGGTTACGGGTCGAGAACCGCAGACCCTGGACAACATCCGCGTGCAGGACGCGAACAACGTGAACTTCCGTGTCACGTTTGCCAGCGGCGGCGCGACTCGTGTCTTCTGCAGCACGCCCAACGTGCCAGACTTCATCGAGGGAGGTAGCACTTGGGTCACAGATTCGGTGCGGCAACGCACTGTCGTGATCGGTGGCGTGACTTCGTTTGGACGCGAAAGAATTGGGATCAAGGCGACTTGGGTACGGGAGGCCGGGGTATGGACCAATGCAAGAACGGCGATTGTGCCCCCAACCCTCCCGGTGGCAGCCCTTACATCGACACCGGAAGGCCTTCCGCTTCTCGTGTCCGCCTCCATAGACGGCCCTATAGCCCTATGGCGACTAGACGGCTCCGGATGGACCAGCTTGCCTGGCGCGAATCCTCCGCCGCAGCGCGGGTATCACAAGGTGTCGTTCGACACCGACAGAAAGCGCCTGGTGCTATTCGGCGGATCTCCCGGTGGATCCGGGGTCAGCGTTTTCGACACCTGGGAGTGGGATGGCGAACGCTGGACCGCATTCCCCTTTTCCGATTCTCCATGCATCGAGGGCAGGCCCGGGACGCCGCCGACGCCGTGCGTGGTCTACAGTGGTAGCGACATGAGGTACGACTCCGCTGCCAAGCTCACCGTCCTTACCGGGTACAACGCATCATCCAAGACCGTCTACTGGACGTGGGATGGCAAGGATTGGGCGCCAACGGCATCACGGCCACCCACCCCGAGCCCGGCGCCAGAGCCGCCCCCTGCTCCGGATCCCACCCCCACGCCGCCCGCACCGCAACCGCCTGCAGTCACTGACGACACCGTCGACGCAGGCCTCATCGGGGCTGTCCTCTACCAGGGCATTTCCGAGGATCCGGCGAAGTCCGGCAACCCCTACACCCACGCCCACACATTGGCCTCCGCTGACGGCCAGGCCAGTATCCTGCTCGGTAGCTATGGGCGCTATGAGATGGGCGCCAACCGCCTGGGCGACGGCTTTCCGAGCGCCTTCGGGGTCGGGATCTACGACGACACCCGTGTCAAAGCGATCATTGCCGACGGCGTCATCGCCGGCGTGGAGGCCAACGGGGAGTCGTACGCGGGCTCACGGGTCAACATCGCCAGCGGGCGATTGCCGCTCAACACTACGGTCGGGACTTGGTCCCGTGACGGCTACACGGTCAAACTTGTCTTGACCACTATGGCCGAGCGACCCGACGTGATGCGCGTCTGCTGGGACGTTTACCTTCCGCCGCCTCAGCCGATCATCGGGCCGCCCGGCTATGTCGCTCCGCCGCATCTGGTGAGGACCGAGCCGTTCAAGCGGCTGATGTGCGGTCTCTATGGGCGCTACGTCTGGTCGGGGAACATCGGTGGCTACGTGATCGATGAGCGCGATGGGGTGCACTACACGATGACGGGGTACTGGTGAGGCGGATGTTCGGAGCCGAGTCGACGCCCTGACACTGCCTTGGCCTTTGTATGGACTTCATGCTGTCGCTGCTCGTCGTCGGCTTCATCGTCTACGTCGTCGCCAGCACTTGGTCGCGGTCGAAGCAACGCGCGGCGGAGCCCGAAAAGGTCGAACCAACGCCAGCGGCCGAGACGCCGAGTCCCGCCCTCCTGAAGTGGCGGGAGACGCTGGCCGAAGCGCAACGACGCACCGATAGCGCAAACGCCCTAATCCACGCTCCGCGTCCAACAGGCCAGGCCTTGTTGGACCGCCTTGCCGAATGCCGGCAGGCCGTCGACGACCTCGATGCGTGGCTCGCGGACAAGCCTGGGATACGATTCGACAACGCAGCCGAGCTGCTGATCAATCTCACGGCATCGGAACTGAAGGTCGGCCACGGGAAGGTCTACGCCCAGCCCGATCACACGCTCGTTGCGATAGTCGATACCGAGACAACCGGCCTGGCGGAGGAGGACGAGCCAATCAGCTTCGGCGGCATCCTGATAGAGGTTAGGACGAAAAACGGCCATCTAGTCACTCACCATCTGTCCTACGAAGGCTACCGAGAGCCGCGGGTGCCGATCCATCCGAAGGCGCAGCAGGTACACGGCAAGAGCATCGAAGACCTTCGCGGCCAGCGCTTCGATTGGCAGGCCATCGCGCGAATCCTCCTGCAGGCTGACGTCGTCATTGCCCACAACGCAGCGTTCGATCGGCGGATGCTGGCTCGGCTGGCTCCGCAGATTTCCGGCATGAACTGGGCATGCTCCATCCGGTCGGTTCGCTGGAGGACGGGAGGTCGCCAGTCCCTGGACGCGCTCTGCGAGCATTTCGGTATCAAGCGGCCGCAACCGCACTCGGCGCTCGCCGACTGCTGGGCACTTGAACGCCTTCTCCTAACGACCATCGACAGCGACACGCGCTCGTCCGCCTTCCTGCGGCAAGCGATCACGCGCCCCTGGGTCGGCGACTGACGCCCCGCGCCCGCCGGGGCGGGCTCTTCATTGAACTAGGGTTATCCCCAGGCCAATTTACACCTTCGAATTACACATCTTGTTGACTTCAAGATAAACATGATGTGTAATATCCCAACTGGCTTTCACCGAGGGCCGCGCCCCGCGGTGGGGCTGGGAGGGAGAGATGGGCGAGAAGGGCGAGGCGAGGATCTACCTGATCCTCCAGTTCCAGAAGCTGATCGGCGGCGAGTACAGCGCCACCACCACTGCGGTCGCCGCGACCAGTAGCGATCAGGCCGAGGCGATCTTCCTGCGCGCCATCGAGCCTAGCCCGGAGCGGCAGCGCGACACCTTCGTGATGACCGACGCCGCGGTGCGGGACGCTGCCAATCATGGCGGCGAAGCCCGCATGTGGACGGCTGGTGGCCGCAACCCGGACCTGAGCAAGGCCAGCTATCTCCGGTGGCAGGACGTGATGCTGTCGGAGCACTGGTCCGATGGGGTGCGACTGCCTGCCGTCTACCGTCGCTTTGGCGTTCTGCACGCCGCCCTCGCCATCAAGGCCGCGCCCTCCGCGGGCCGCTTCAGCGCCTTCAGCGATACCGAGCTCGCCGTCATCCGCGACGCGTTCAGCGTCTACGCGCCGAAGACCATCGGTCGCGACCGCAGCATCGCCGAGACGCTGATCGTCGAGCTGCCGCCGGCCGACGCCCTCGCCGCTTGGGGGCCATCCATGAACGACAGCGAAATCGACGTCACTGGTGTTGACCTGGTGGCGCTGGTCAAGGCGGTCTACGACGAATCCTCGTCGCAGGGGCTTGGCTTCCTGCACTTCACGCCGGCGCCGCTCACGGACGACGAGGCGAAGGCGCTTATCCGCAAGGACGACCGGTTCGGCCCGATCAATCTCGACTACGTCAAAGGCCGTGCGGTGAAGTTCGCCGTCATGCGTCGCGGCGATCGCCTGTTCGTCCGGTCGCAGTGGTTTGACCACTCGCCGAGCCAGCTGCAGCGCGTGCTGGCCAAGGTCGGCATCACCACCGAACCGACCGCCGCGTGATGAACACCAAACCCTTCATCTGGACCGTCCAGTACGCCATCAGCCCGGTCTGGGTTGCTGATGGGTTCGTCCTCGACGACGACCGCGCCATGAGCATGCTGGCGAACGAACTGAGCTACGCGCACGGCGGCGAGCTGTTCGCTCGGGTGCTGCACGCTCCGCCGCCGGTCCGGATCGCCCGGGCGCAGGGCTACGGACCGAAAGATGTCCTGCCCGATGATCTCAAGCGGCCTGCGCACGCCGGGAAGGTCTACAGCGCACTGGTCAGCGCCCGCGACCTGCTCGACAGCGTCGCATTCGTCGCCAAGGAAGGCGACAAGGATCCCGTCCTCGCCCGCATCGACGAGGCCATCAAGCTGCTGACCGGCAGCGACATCGACGAGGTCGCGAGTGTCGATCTCGCGCAAGTGTGAGACCAGCCATGACCAAGAAGAAAGAGAAAACTGCAGACAAACAGCCGGTCATCGAGGCCGTGAAGGGCTTCGGCGCCGACTGGAAGTGCCGAGACATGCAGTACCAGTTGGGCGGCACGTTCGAGCACGCCGGCAAGGTCGAGGTTTGCAAGAGCGGCCTGCACGCCTGCGAATACCCGCTCGACGTGTTCGGCTACTACGCGCCGATCGGCGATGACGGCAAGCCGAACCGGTTCGCGCTGGTCGAGGCCTCGGGCGAGATTGCGCGCCACAGCGATGATTCCAAGATCGCCGCCGCGCGGCTGACGATCAAGGCCGAACTGAAAATCCCCGAGATCATCAGCCGGTCCATCGCGTGGGTGCTGGCGCAGTGCGAGCCCGCGAAAGCGGAGCACGCCACGGGGTACCGGTCGGCGAGCAGCGCCACGGGGGACCAGTCGGCGAGCAGCGCCACGGGGTACCGGTCGGCCGCGCTCGCAATCGGTCGCTACAGCACCGCCGAGATCAAGCCCGTAGACGATCCCGACCACAACCAACACGCCGTCGCCATCGCCACCGGCGAGAACAGCCGCGCCCGAGCGCCGCTCGGTTGCTGGATCGTCGTCGGCTACCGCAACGACGACGGCGAACTGATCCACCTGAAAACGGCTCGCGTCGGAACCGACGGAATCGAACCCAACCGCTGGTACCGCCTCAACGAAATGGGCGAGTTCGTGGGGGATGAGTCGTGATCGTCCGGCACCAGATCGTAGCGGCAGCCGGCCTCGCGACGGCCGACCTGGCCGATCACCGGCTACCCTCGCCCGCCGTCAATCCCCGCATCTACCGCGGCGAGGCCATCCGCGACCTGTACCCGGAGCCCAGCCTGCGCGACAAACTCGCGGTCTGGTCGCTAATCGTCTTCGCCCTGATCGGCCTGCTTGATGTCTGCGGGTACGTGTGGACTGTGGTGGGGAGATTGGTTGCATGAACGCCCCTCTCGAACCCGCCCATCTCGCCGCGATCCACCGACACCTTGACGAGAAGGACCAATACGCCGCCCGCCTCGAATCCATGAGTGCAGACGACGTACTGGAGATGATGCCCGATCGCGAGATTCAGGAAGTCGGCTACGTCGTGCTCAAGGCGATCGGTGACGCGCAGTTACTGGAGCCGCAGGCCGGCAAGGCGCTGATCGCGAAGGCCATGAAGGAGGCTGAGGACGCGTTCAAGTTCTGGCTGCGGGAGGCTGCGCAATGAGCGAGCGACGCTATTTCGTGCTCGTCCATGAGGCCGCCAGGGACGGTGCCATGCGAGCGATCCACGAGGCGCCCGAGGGGTTCGTGGTTGAGATCAAGCCGCCGACGCGCACCGGCGAGCAGAACGCAAAGTTTCATGCGATCTGCGGCGACGTGGCGAAGGCGGGCTTCCTCTGGGCAAATAGGCGGCGCGACGCGAAACAGGTAAAAGTCCTGTTTGTCAGCGGTCACGCCACGGCTACCGGCGAAGGCTCTGAAGTGGTTCCCGGACTTGAGGGAGAGTTCATCAACCTGCGCGAGTCAACCGCCCTGATGAGCAAGAAGCGAGGCGCCAGCCTGATCGAGTACAGCATGGCCTATTGCGCAATGCACGGCATCTATCTGCCGGACAGGATGGCGGCATGAGTTACTCACTTCCCATCAAGGCCGACGAGAAGCGCTTGTACGGGCACGTCGCCTCCCTGCCCTGCCAAATCTGCGGTCGCTCACCAGTGCAGGTTAGCCACAGCAATCAGCCGATTGACGGAAAAGGCAAGGGGCTGAAGGCATTTCCCTGGCGGGTTGCGGCCCTGTGCATGTACTGCCATGCCGAAATCGACAGCGGCAAGCACTTGACCCGCGAGCAGCGCCGGGACCAGTGGGACCAGGCGCACCGATCAACCGTTGGCGAGCTGTTTGCTCGCGGACTCATCAGACCAGTGCCATGAACGCTATCACCACCACCGAACAGCACGAAATTCTAGTGCAGCGCCCCGCCGGCTCGGACTCGTCGTTCCTGCTGCGCATCATCGAAGCATCGATGGGCCAGCAGGGATTCGATATCGCCAAGATCTCGGCCCTGCTCGAAGTCAAGAAGCAATGGGATGCCGACGAGGCTCGCAAGGCCTACGTGCTTGCCATGTCGCAGTTCAAGGCCGAGCCAATGGAGATCCTGAAGCGCAAGCAAGTCGGCTACACCACTCGGGACGGCGACTTCGTTGGATACGCGCATGCCGAGCTGTCGGACATCACGGAAGTCGTCGGCCCGGCCATGGCGAAGCACGGCCTGAGCTTCCGCTGGGACATTCGGCAAGAGAACGGATCGATCTCCGTTGACTGCATCGTGCGGCACGCTCAGGGCCACTCCGAGACAGTCACGATGCACGCCCCGCCGGACGCGTCCGGCAAGAAGAACGCCATCCAGCAGGTCGCATCGGCGGTCACCTATTTGTCCAGGTACACCCTGCTCGCCGCGACTGGTATGGCAACCAAAGGCATGGACGACGACGGAGACCAGGCGGGCGGCGAGGACGCTGACTCGTTCCGGCTTGCGGACTGGTTGGCGAAAGCCGAAGAAGCTGTCGATCTCAACGAACTGCGTGACACGAAGGAACGCGGATTCGCGGTGATCCGCAAGCGCAACGACGCCGACTCGTATCGCAAATTCAAGGCGGCGATCGAGAAGCGCCTGACCGCCCTGCAACCGCGCGAACCTGGTCAGGAAGGATAGAGGCATGGCCGTGATCATCAAAGGGGATCAACGAACCCCGGAATGGAGGGCCGCCCGACTGGGCCTGGCTACTGCGTCGAACTTCGCGGCTGTGATGGCGAAAGGCCGCGACGGCGAGGAAGCGACGACCCGGCGGAACTACCGCATCGCGCTCGCACTTGAGACCCTGACTGGCGTTCCGCATTCTCAGGACCTGTCCTTCAGCAAGGATGTCGCGAACGGCGTCGAGCGCGAGCCACTGCTGAAGATGAACTACGAGATCGCAACTGGCAGCAGCTTGCAAGAGGTCGCGTTCGTTCGTCACGACACCATGCCCTACGGCGCATCTCCGGATGGCCTTCTGCTGCCGAACGGCGGAATCGAGGGAAAGTGCCCCGCGCAGGCCGCGCACCATGAATACCTGCGCCTTGTCGATTCCCCGCCGTCCGCCTACAAGTGGCAGGTTCACGGACTGATCCTGATCGCCGATCTTCAGTGGGTCGATTTTGTGAGCTTCAATCCGGATTTCCCGGAGCCCTTGCAGTTACACATTGTCCGCGTTCACCGTGACGAGAAGCTGCTCGCCGAGTTGCGCGACGGGCTTGAGCGATTCACCGCCGAGGTATCGGTCACCGTGCGAGAGATGAGAGACATGGCCACCGAACGGTTGGCCGCCTAAACCGGCCCCGCACCATGTACCGCAAGACGTTTTCACCCGAGCGCGTTGAGCGGACCCGGACATGGCTGCGGGGCCGCCCACTCCGCCCACAAGGGCCGATGAAGCCATCCGGGGCAGATACCGGAAAGGC
This sequence comes from Pseudomonadota bacterium, assembly GCA_963205265.1. GTDB lineage: Bacteria > Pseudomonadota > Alphaproteobacteria > Sphingomonadales > Sphingomonadaceae > Novosphingobium. The sequence continues at coordinate 14,276 of CAUJJI010000052.1, read as the reverse complement.
CGTGCGAACCGGCCCCGGATCCATCCGGAGCGCGACGGGAATGGGCAGTAGCCCGACGCCGGTCCGACGGTAGCGGGAAACCGCGACAGCAGCAGTAACACCGTCGGGAACAGTCGCCACGAATCGGCGTGTATGCCGGTAGTCCCGTGCGATGCGGGGCACCAGACAACCAACAGGACGATGCCATGACCGAAGTAGCCGAGAAGCCAGCCACCGCGATCGCGGAGTATTCGCCATCCGAAGCCGGGCTTGCCGACCTGCGCCATCGCTACAAAGACGTTGTGTTTGATGTCACCACAACGAAGGGCAATGCCGAGGCGCGCGCCGCCCGGCATGAGATGGTCCGCCTGCGCAGCGCCCTGGAGATGAAGCGCGTCGAGCTGAAAGCCCCCGCCCTCGAACGGTCGCGCCTGATCGACACCGAGGCGAACCGAATCAAGAAGGCCATCCTCGAACTGGAAGAGCCGATCGACGCCGCCATCAAGGCCGAGGAGCAACGCAAGGAAGCGGAGCGGCAGGCCAAGATCGAAGCCGAGCAGAGGAGAGTCTCCCAGATCCAGGCGATGATCGACGACCTGCGTATCCCGAGCGTGATGCCGGGCAGCTCGGATGGCGTCGCGGCAATGATCGCCGACCTAGAGGCCCGGGAGATCGGCGACGCCTACCAGGAGTTCGCCCCGAAGGCGCAGGCCATCCGCGATCAGACGGTCGCCAGCCTCAAGCGGATGCACGGCGATGCGCTGGCTCGTGAGCAGGAGGCCGAGCGGCTGGCGGCGGAGGCTGCCCTCCTGGTCGCCGAGCGCGCCAAGCTGGACGAAGAGCGTCGCGCAGAAGAGGCCCGCATCGCCGAAGCCCGCCGCATCGAGGCCGAGCGGACCGCCACTGAGCGCCGCATCGCCCGCGAGAAGGCCGAGGCCGAAGAGGCCGAGCGCAAGCGCCTGCAGAAGATCGAGGATGACCGCCTGGCCGCCGAGCGTCGGCAGGCCCAGGCCGAGCACGAGGCCCGGATGAAAGCCGAGCGGGAAGCGGCTGAAAAGGAACGCTATCGGTTGGCCGTCATTGCAGACGAGCAACGCCGGCAAGCGGCAGTGGCCGCAGCCGAAGAACGGGCACGGCAGGAGGTCGCCGAGCGGGCGAAGCGAGAGGAGGCCGCGCAGTTGGCCGCGCGCGTCCACCAGATCGAGCAAGACCGCTTCGACGCTACCGACGACGCAATCGCCCTAGTCCGTGAGATCGCCAGTAGCCCGGCCGGCAGGATCAGCCCGGAGTCCCTGATCGAGCGTGCCCAGGCGATTGTCGCGCGGCTCGACGTGGAGATCCCGGCGTGAAAGAGCAGATACCGAAGGACGAACTCGACCGCCATCTCGATGCCATCCTGCGCGCCAGCGGATCGGCCTTGAAGCACTACACGATGGATTCGACCAAGAGCCAGATGCGCGCCGCGATGCGGGAGTTCGAGCACGCCGTTCGGGCCACCACAGAGAGCGAACCGTCATGACCGGCTACACCGAACTGCGGGCCGCGTTGGCCGCCGGGCCGACGGACGGCCCATGGCGCTGGGAGTTTGATGCCCACAACCTGCGAGTTCATCTCGTCGGCGGCTGCCCTCGCTACGACCTCACGATCATGGATTTCGTCCGGTGGGGCATGAGCGGAGCTACCGTTAGGATGCGCGACTCGTCCGATGGGAACCTGATGTACAAGCTGCACGAGCGCCAGGACTGGATCGAGCCATTCCCGGGGCGGGAGCATCACAAGCACTGGTGCGCGAATGTGGTTCATCCGGACATGCGGATGATCGCCGCCGCAGATCCCGCCACAATCGGCCGCCTGCTGGCTGAGCGCGACGCACTTCGGGAAGCGCTGACCGAGGTTCTGGCGATCCTGCCGGTATGTCCGCAGAACACCGGCATCGTTGGAATCGAGGCGCGATACAACGCAGCGGTAGTGGGGGCGCGGGCCGCTCTTTCCAAGATCAACAACGGAAGGACATCATGAGCAAGGGACTGCGCCTGCGGTGGCGACTCGACAAACACCCCTCCGGCCTTGCCGGGGTTTGCGCGGGCCCACGGGGATCTACTCTCTACGATTCCACCGGCAAAAGGTACGCCATGGTATCGGCCATCAACAGAGGCGGATCCGGTTGGTACTGGGTCGCAGGCTGGGACAGCGACGTACCGCGTCGGAACACTTGCAACCAGCCGGTACCAACGATCGACGAAGCGAAGGCCGAGGCCATGGCCTACGTTCGCGCCGCCCTCGCCCGCACAGGAGACCAATCATGACCACCCTCCGCGAAGCCTCGAAAGAATCCTACGGCCTCGTATCCGATCGCGCTACCTGTGAAGAGATCAACATGGGCAGCCTCCAGCGCATCGCCGATGCCGTCGAGAAAATGGCATCGAGCTACGACAACATGCGCAGAGATCGGGACTACTACAAGGAGAGAACCGAGGGACTGGAGCGGAATAGTCGGCGCATGGCTCGCCGCATCTCGGCCTTGCAGGGCGTCATCACGAAGATGAAGCGCGACCGCAATGCGATCAGCCGTGCAACCGATGCTGTGTCACACGGAGAGCCGTCATGATCGATCGCGAGACACTTGAGCGGGCCGCGCAAGCGACCGGCTGCGCGTACAGATGGAGCGACCATCTCGAATGCATCATGCTCCAGCGCGACGAGGGCTATACCGACGGCTGCTGGTTGCCTGATGTCAACAGCAGCGATGCTCTGACTCTTGCCGTCGATCTCGGCCTGTCGATCGAGCCCTACCCCTACAACAGCACGCCCAAGCACTCCGTCATCGTCAAACAACGCCGCGGCGGTGATGTGCTGCGCGAGGGCAATCCGACCGAGGTTATCGAGCAGTACGGTGACGATCCGGTGGCGGCGACGCGGCGGGCGATTGTGCGGTCGGCTGCACTTGTGGGGCAGGGCCAATGAAGCTCCCCGAACAGACGCCCGAGCAGAAAGCCAACTCCGAGGCCGCGACGACGTGGGCCATCGGCGTCATGAGGTCCATGCCCAAGGATTCGCCCGACGAGTTCGAGGCCCACATGACTGCCATCCTGATCGTGTTCTGGGGTGCGCTTTGGGGCACGTTCGGAACCGAGTTTGCCCAGGGGTTCATTGAGGCCCAGCTGCGCAGCATGAAGTCGTCGAGCGTTGATGTGTTCACGCCCCCAACGGAGCATTGAAATGTACCTATACCAACACACCGACGGCCGCGCAGTAGTCGCGCCGGCCGGGCATCCGATGTTCGACGGCGACCCGGGATGGGTGCGACAGTTTCCGGTGAAGGTTTACGGGAGCGCGACTCCCGAAACACTGATCCGTGTGCAGGACTCGCTCGCCCGGTTCATCAGCGACGAGGGCTGGGGTCAGTCCGACATGGATGTTTTCGACGAGGTCAGTGTGATCCTCGCCGCCGTGCTCGCCGAAATGGGATCCCGCGATGACTGACCACATCTACCAAGGCGACTGCCCCGACGAGACCGACATGACCCGCAGAGATCCTGAATGCCCGGCGTGCAAGACGATGGAGGCCGAGGCGGCACGGAACTGGCCGGACGCGCTGACGGCAATCAGCGAGGCGCTGCGCAATCACCGGATGCTGTATACGCTGACTGACGATGGCGACGGCCTGCCGCTGGTCGACAGGCTGACGCCCATCGGCGACAGAACGATCAAGCGGGGCAATGACGAGCTGGCCCGGCTGGCAGAGGCGATCTGGGAGGCGCTACCTGACTCTGCGGCAGCGGCGCAGCAGGGGGCGGTGCCGGAGGATCTTCGGGTTGCCGCGGCCGAAGCGAGCGACTATCTCGCCGAGCTGTACGCAAAGTACCAGCGTCGTATCGGTCCGTTCGCGTCGCAGGCGCAGTTGCTCAACGTGAGACTGCGCAAGGCACTCACCGCTCCCGGCCCCTCAGTGCAGCAGGGAGGCTCGCGATGAAGTCCAGGGACGAGCAATTCGATACATCGGTCCGTGCGTCCACTTTCGACGTCGACGTGACCAGTCACGGCCCGACGATGCTGCGTCAGTGCTTCGCGCTATTCCACGAGGCCGATCGGCCCCACGTCGCAGCCTGGGCGTCCGTCGAAAACGGGAAGCTGGGTCTGTTCTGGCACGCAGACCCGAAGGCGAGCGGGCACCCGCTGCCGTCGAAGCTGACGATGGACGAAGCGGCGGATCTGGCCTGGCGCTGGCTGTTGACCGCTGAGCGCCCCGACGATGCGCCGACCGGCGACGGCGATGCGCTGCCGTGCGGATGGCGGGTCCGATCAGAGGGCGGTGGCTGGTCGTATTGCATCCTGACCGTTGAGCCGACCTGGGCCTATTGGGGAAAATGATAACGTCCATCTCGAAAGCGAATCTAGCGGTGCGGCAGGAAGCGGTGGGCGCCTGGAAGCTGGTACCGGTGAAGCCGACCGACGCAATGATGCAAGCAGGCCTCTATCAATCGTCCCACGACATGCAGTGGGAGGATCTGTATAGCGCGTGGAAGGACATGCTCGCCGCCGCCCCCAATCCCCTGGCTCCGGAGCATTCCGGCCCCGATCCGGCCGTCACCGGGCACGGCTGGGTCAACCGTGACGCCCTGTTTGCATTCAACGCGAAACAGGCGCTGGCGGAGATTGCTGGCTCGAAGCCCCTGACCGCCACACCGCAGCAGATGATCGGCTACCTCCAGCGCATTGCCCGTCTGGCATTGTCCGGGGATTGGACGCCAGACGAAGTGTCCGCGCAGGACCAGCCGCCCCGGGCCGAGCCGGACGAAGACGTGATCGCCGCGATCATCGCCGAGCACGCGCATCAAGACATTGAGCGCGGCACCGCGGAAATGGACCGCCACCAGATGAGCGCAGCTGCCGGCGAGATCCTGCGCCGCTTCGGCGGCGGGGAGGATGCGGCGCGGCTCAACTGGCTGATGCGCAGCGCGGGACTGTCGGACCGGTACTGGCTGATGCGCCTTTCGACCGACAGCGACCCCCGCGCGATGATCGACATCGAGCTGCGGCGGGCCGCGCGCGGGGAGGCGTCGTGAGCGTCCGGCAAGAGAATCGCTGGAGGCAGCACCTCAAGCGAGCAAACGATGAGGTCCATGATCGCCGGATCATGACCGAGGCTGCATTGATGGACCGTCATCCGCGGCCGCCAATCCCGGCCCTGGAGTTGCCAGCCGCTCGCCGAAAGGTCCGCGCATGGATGCGGCTGCATGCGGCCGAGTACGAGACAGCGACGAGCCTCGCCGAGGGGGCGAATGCCGCGCTTTCGCTGCCGCACGGCGCCCTTGACGACGAATGCCATTGGATCTGGGACGAGGCCGTCTCGGCGATCAACCGGACGGAGAGGTGATGGCCGTCATCGAGAATGCCGGCACCTCGCCGAAGAAGATCGAGCAGTGGAAGCGCAGCCTGCAGGCCATGAATGCGGCCGAGTTGACGGCGCAGCAGCTCGTCCAGCGGAGCGCGGAGCACGCGCTCCTCCATCTCCAGAGCGTCGGGGCCACCGAGGCCAACTGCGCGGCCATGATCCGCAGCATCCAGGACGGCCTGTTCGCGATCCACGAGGTCGCGGCAGCGCGGGGAATCCAGCTGCCCGGCTACCAGGATCCTGATGATGCGGAGGGGCGGTGATGGACGTCCGCTCCCCCTTCGCCGCGATGGCCGCGCAGCTCACCGCCCGGCCGGCGCCGAAGCCCCGGACCAGCGGCAACCAGCAGCAGGCGGCGGTCAAGGCGGCGGCGCGGCTGCTGAGGCGGCACGGGTGGACGGTGGTGCCGCCGGGGAGGGGGTCGTGAAAGCCATTCTCGACCCTTGCTGCGGCACCCGCGCGATGTGGTTCGACAGGGCCAGCGAGCACGCGGTGTTCGGTGACATCCGGTCCGAGACTGTCACTGTCACCGATCGCAGCCATCGCGACGACGGCCAGCGCGTCCTGCGCATCGAGCCTGATGTGCTGATGGATTTCCGGGCGCTGCCGTACCCTGACGTCTCGTTTCGGCTCGTGGCCTTCGATCCGCCACACATCGTCCGGGCCGGCCCTCGATCGTGGCTGGCAGCCCGTTACGGAAAGCTGGGCAGCGACTGGCGCACCGATCTACGACAGGGCTTCGCCGAGTGCTGGCGCGTCCTGTCGCCCGGCGGGACGCTCGTCTTCAAATGGAACGAGACCCAGGTGAAGCTGGCCGAGGTATTGCCGCTGGCACCGGCGGCGCCGCTATTCGGACAGGTTTCGGGGCGACATGGAATGACGCATTGGTTGGTTTTCTTCAAGCCGGAGAGGCATTGACATCCACCCACGCCATGAATGACGAGGATTCCCAAGTTCGGGGCTCCATGCCCGGAGCCGGCGACTACTCGTCATCGCCTTACTTCACATCGGCCTCCAGCGTTGCCGCCTGCCGACCGGAACCGCGAGAGCACTCACGGCCAACGATTCAATTCGGGGTGCTACGTGTCTCGCCGGTGCGTAATCGCAGGGAATCGGCGCAACAGGCCAATCATAGCACTGTGCGAAAGAACAGTACGCGGCACGCTCTACCTCCCCGCCCTGAAGGACGGGGTTTCTCGCGGAGGACCTGATGAACGCTGTACCGCATCAAACCGTCGCCCACTTCGCCACGTCCCCGCCTGCGCTCATCGAACCGTGCATTCTTGCCGGATGCCCTCCAGGCGGTACCGTGCTCGATCCATTCGGCGGCGCCGGCACCACGGGGCTGGTCGCCGATCGGCTCCAGCGCGACGCGATCCTGATCGAGCTGTCCCCGGCCTATGCCGACATGGCCCGGCGCCGCATCGCTGGCGACGCGCCGCTGTTCGCGGAAGTTGCATGACCCGCCCCCGCAAGCGCTACCGCCCCAGGCCGATCGGCAGGCCCATCGGCGCTCCACTGCGCGATCAGCTGATCCTGCCGTCGTACAGCGCGCTGCAGACGCTGCAATTCAGCGGGGACGCCGATGCGCTCTGGTCCGCCCGCAACTGCTTGGCTGCGCTGGTCGATTACATGCTGGTCGCCCTGCAGGATGCTGGCCGACCTGCAGGCCAGATCGAGGCCGGCCTTGCCGCGCTGCGGGTCATGATCAGCCGCCACGACGCCGGCCAGCCGTTCCGCGCCACGTCCGCCGAGCTGGAGGCCCTGCGCGCCGCCGTGCGCCACGCCGACGACGTGCTCGGGACGCTGCGGACCGACCAGATCATCCGGGCCGTGGCCCGGGTGAACGAGGCGATCGATGCGGACGAGGGGGTTTGCTGACTATGGGCGAGATGACCGCGGTGCAATCTATCCGTTCTGCCCGACTGGCGCACCGCTGCGACTGGTGCTGGCAGCGTATCCCGGTCGGCACCGAGTACAAGCGGTACCGCTATTTCCACTACGGCGATGCTGGCACGTGCAAGCTGCACCCCGAGTGCTATGGGGCGATGTGCGAGGCGGCCGAAGATGAAGGGGGTTGGCTCGAATGGGTGCCAGGACAAGAACGACCGGAGATAACCGCATGATTGACGACAGCGAACTGCCGAGGCTGCCGAGGCCCTACACAACCCTCGGCCGATTCGTCGACCGAGATCAGCAGACGGACGTATTCACCCGCGACCAGCTACTCGCCTATGGTCGAGCGTGCGCGGAGGCGGAGCGAGAACGCGCCGTGCGGATCTGCGCCCGCCGCGAAGCGAGTTCCAACAACCGATCGGCACAGGCGTGCTATCGGCTAGTCGCCGCAGGCATCAGGGGAAGTAGCGATGAATGATCAGTTCGTGGCCGCCTACATGGCCGTATGCAAGGACCAGCCACCCGATCACAACGAGATCGGGGCGCGCTACTTCAAAGCCGCCTGGGATGCGAGGGGCGCCGAGATCGCGGCGCTTCGATCCCGGCTCGCCGTGCTGACCGACACCGATTCCGTCCGCAATTTCCCCAGTAACACCTGCTCGGCCAGCCGTCACGCCGACCAGATCGCGGAGCGCTGGCGTCGGGGAATCGCGGAGGAGCCGGAGGAATACGAGCATTCGGCTGACAGCGTGCAGGCTACCGTGCGGGCGCTGTGGGAGGCGAGGACGGAGGTCGAGGCGCTGAAGAGCGACATCGAGGGGTACGTCACCGTCAACACCGAGCTGGTGACCGGGCTTGAAGAAGTTCGGGAAGACGCGATGCGGATGCAGTATCTGCTGGGCCTGGCTACGCTGTCGACCGCCTGGTTTCACTGGAACGGATCGCCGGGCCACGCGGACGAGATCCGTGCCGACGTTGACGATGCGATGAGGACAAGGAGGCGCTGATGGGCATCATCTACACCCTGACCCTGACCGAGCGCCAGGCAGCCGCCCTATCCGAGGCGGCCGAGATCTACGCCCGGCTCGGCATCGGCCAGTTTCACGACGCGCTGCGGGTGCTGCCAACCACGGAAGCCGTCCCCGACTGGCACGACGACATGCTCGTCATCGGCCGGATGCTGGCGCGGCACATGAAGCACGGCGTCGACGGCTGGGGGTCGAGCCTGGGGATTTTCTCGGCCGAGGTCAGCGACGGCGCGAAAGTGTGCTGGGACCTGCACCAAGTGATCCGGCACCGGCTGGCGATGGACTACGCAGCCGCCAAGAACCTCGATCCGTCGCAGATGTACGGCGTCCAGTACAACGAGCCGATGCGGGCCGGTAGCGAGCCGCTGGCGAAGATCGCAGGAGGAAGCACGGCATGAGGCCCCTGTTCATCTTTGACCTTGACGGCACATTGGCCCTGATCGACCACCGCCGGCATTTCGTCGAGAAGCCGAACCACGACTGGTCGTCGTTCTACGCGGCGTGCGTGGACGACGTACCGAATAGGCCGGTGATCGATACGCTTCGACAGTTGAGCATGGAAAGCGAGATCTGGATCTGGTCCGGCCGTAGCGACAAGGTCGAGATCCAGACTCGGGGTTGGCTTGCCAAGCACGTCGCGTGGACTGGCCTTTGCTTCAATGTCGACAGCGCCCCGTGGTGGAAAGATCCGCTGCGCATGCGCCCCGCCGGAGACCACCAGCCCGACGTGACGCTCAAAATGGGCTGGCTGGCCGCCATGGATCCGCGCGACCGGGCGCGGCTGATTGCCTGCTTCGATGACCGCGATCGGCTGGTCAAGGCGTACCGGAATGCTGGCGTGGCCTGCTTTCAGGTTTCGGAGGGAAATTTCTGATGCCATACTCCATCACATTCGACGACACGCCCGAGTTCGCGGCCAAGCGGGCGGCCGAGGCATGGTGCCGGGAGCGCGGCATCAGCGCAGGACCGTGTCAGCAGCATCAGCCGCGCGGCCTGGCCACCAACGGCGTCGTGCTCGCGAAGTGGCGCAACCTGAACGACAGCGAGCGCCGGCAACTGGACGGCCAGATGACCGGCGACATGCGGCACGGGCCGGTCACCGTGACGCTGAACAGGCCGCTGGATGAGTTTCCGATCGTCCCGGAGGAATGGCGGTGAGCGAGCCCGCAACCGATCAGCGCATGACCGCCCGATACGTCCGGCTGTCAGTGTTTCACAATCTGACCGGCATCAAGCCGAATGCGGTCCACCAGCGGATCCACCGCGGTGTCTGGCTGGAGGGGTTCGAGTTCGTGCGCGACCCGCTCGGTCAAATCCAGATGAGCATGGAGGGGTACTACAGATGGGTCGAAGGTCGTCCACGGGTGGCGTTGAACCCCACGGGGACAGGATCCAGGTGACGTTCACCTGGCAGGGCCGGCGGCTGCGCCCTACCCTCGCCCTGCGGCCCACCGAGCCCAACCTGCGGGCGGCCCGGCGGCTGCGCGCCGACATCCTCGCCGAGATCCGGCTGGGGACGTTCAACCTCGAACGGCACTTCCCTGACTACCGATTCGCCGAGAAGCACACCCCGGATGGCCGCCGGACCTTCGGCCAGTGGGCGAAAGCCTGGGAGAGGATCGCGAGCCGCGGCCGGGCGCACTCGACGTTCGAGGTCTACAAGGACCACCTGGAGTGCTACTGGAGCAGCGCCTGGAAGGACAGGCCGGCGCTGTCGATCACTCAGGAAGACATACTGTCACGCCTCGCCGACCTGGCCGGCGGCGACCGGCCGATCGGCGAGAAGACGCAGAACAACATCCTGATCCCGCTGCGCGGGGTGTTCGAGATGGTCTGCAAGGCCCACCGCGAACACCCCAATCCCGTCGAGGGCATCAGGAACCTGCGATTCCAGGCCGCCGAGCCAGACCCCTACCCGCTCCCCGAGGTCGAGAAGCTGCTGAAGTGGCTGGAGAAGTTCAACCCGGCTTGGGCCGACTTCTTCGAGTTCGCCTGTTTCGCCGGACTGCGGCCGGGCGAGCAGATCGGGATGCTGTGGCCCGACGTGAGTCTCGACGACCGGCTCGTGACCATCCAACGCGCCCGGGTGCTGCGCCAGGACAAGGACCGCACGAAGACCAACACCAGGCGGATCGTCGAGCTGAATGCCCGGGCATTCGAGGCGTTGAACCGGCAGCGCGCCCGGACCCAGCTCGCTGGCCGGCACGTCTGGGTTCACCCGTCGACCGGCATCCGGTTCAACGACGGCCGGGAGATCGCGGCGGTATGGGCTCGCGCCAACAAGGCAACAGGCCTGCGCTACCGACCACCGAAGGAGTGCCGGGACACGTCCATCTCGCTCGCCCTAGCGGCCGGCTGTGACCCTGCGTGGGTAGCCGCCCAGCATGGACATAGCGTCCAGGTGATGATGAAATCCTACGCGAAGCACATCCCGAAGGCCGACCGCGGCCGGAACATCAGGGCAGTCGATCGACTAGTGGCAAATCCAGTGGCAAAAAGGTCAAAACAGGTAAGCGGTGATAAGCCAGAAGGCGGTACGTAAGTGGGTCTAAGCGTTGGTAAATCGGCTTTGAAGGGTTAACAGCCCTTCGGGGGTTCGAATCCCCCTCTCTCCGCCAGGTCTTATGTATCAACTAGTTACGCCAGATTTCTCGATTCAGATGAGAATCTCAGTGGCGATCTAGTGGCAAATCGGCCGAATGACCGCCGCGCTGATCACTGGCATAATCCACAGTGCTGCCCCGAGGATGGCCCGATCAGCCTATCGCCGAGGGGAACTGCGCGACCGGGTACGGGCGCTAGTCCCGCGAAGGCCAGCCGGGTTGATTCCCCGGGAAACGCGCGCCGGATCAAAGATGGGTAGTAACCGGCACTATCAGGAAAGCGGGCCGCGCCGCTGCAATTGGCGACGGTGAACAGACTCGGCCGAGTCGTGGCCCGCTTTTCTGATGGCGTAATGCACTGATCCTGCGGCGGTCAAGATAGAGAACTCGCCCGCCATCAACCCCTCGCCCCCGTAGCTCAGCAGGCAGAGCAGCCGGTCTGTACCCGGCAGACGCAGGTTCGAGACCGTGCCGGGGGCTCCGATTACGTCGTATTCGCGGTTCGCGAACGGGGAATACGGATCATGTCCCTCGGCTTGCCGCCCATCCCGCCGCCTGCCCCGGCTCCGATCTACTCGCCGACGTGGAGCCGAGAGCTCTATGCCGGCTCCAAGGGCCCGTGCGGCTGGTGCCAGTACTGGATCAGCTGGAGCCCATGCGGTGGTGCCCGCTGCGGATACGGCGGCCGAGTGATGCTTCACACGACCCCGGCTAGAGGGTGCGTGTTCTGGTCCCGCGAGCCTGGAGTCGACGACGGGCCCGTAGAGCCGCCGCGACGGCCAGCAGGTAGAGACCCAGGACCGTCTCGCGGGTGAACAGCAGGCGGATCTCATGGCGGGTCATGCCGGCAGTGTGCGCCGGCGGGCCGGGCCGGGCAATCGGCCAGGCGGTCTAGGCCGAACGGCTGATCAGGGTTTCCCCGATGATCGCTGAATTGTCTGCATCGCAGAAAATCCTTGACGGGATGATTTGTTTGCATTACATTCAATTCATCGGATAGCCGATCACACCAACCGGCGGTGAGTAGCCGGGGAGTCCTCGAAAGGAGTCGATCATGGCAAATGAACATCTCTCGCTCTACCTGGTCGCCGAAGGCGATGTCTCCCCGGCTGATGTCGACGCCGAATGGGACGGGATCAACAGCATCCTGGTCGCCGCTACGAGCGCAGAGGCTGCGCTGATCGTTGCCAACGCCTACGATCGCGGCGAAGTCCAGGCCGACAACCTCGCCTGGCACGACGGCTCCACGATCGGGTGCGTCTCGATGCGCGACCGGGACGGCAGGCACCTCGTTGCCGGCACCGAATTCGTCGAAGCGGAACAGGACTGGCCGAACGCCGCTACGCGGTACTGGTTCAGAGTCAACGGGCGCGAATTCTGCGCGGTCGAGTCTGGTGGCGAGACAGACTATCTCGACAGAGAAGGCGTTCCGCTGAACCCCGGCCCGGACCGCCAACTCGCCGAGCGCGAATGCGTCGTCACGGACGAAATCCGAAGCAAGGCCGCCGGCGTCTGACAGACCGAATCCACCGAAGCGAATCATGACCACCTACCGCGCTGCATACATCTCGGCCGATGCCGGCTCGACAGGCGGCGGCATCGTGCTCACGAGCTACGAGGATCGCGACCTGCCCGACGACGAACTGCTCGCGAAAGCAGGGGTCTACGCCGAAGAGCACGGCATCGAAGGCGACATCGAAATCGGCGACTGGACCGACTGAGTGGCACAATTCAACCCAAAGACCCACCGCGCCCGGGATCTGCTGGAGGAGACCGGGCGGCGCCTGCCTTATCTCTGGTCCGCGGCCGAGAAAATCCGCCTGGAGTTTCCCCAGCCTGAGGTCTGTTTTCTCACGGATCACGCCGGGGGACAGGCGTTGGTGCTCGCCCTCGAAATGGCGGGCGAACATCGGGTCCTGGACTCGTTGCGCAGGATGAGCCCGATCGAGATCTCGCATGCCGTGATGCCGGGCACGACGCTCGCGTGCTGGCGCATGACGCAGGGCATCTATCGCATCGACCCCGCGCTATACCCGGCCCTGATCGATACGCCGCCCATCGACGAGGTCCCGATGGACATGCTGATGCACTTGCCAGAATGGTGTGTCTATGTAGAGACGCCCGGGCTGACGATGCCGTCCAGCGCCGGGACGCCCATCGAAGTGCCCGGATTCTGGGCACGGCTCGATCATGACGGGTCGCGATACCTGCTCAGCGCGAGCATGGACACCAACTCATCCAACCGGATCATCAATATTTCCCTGCCGCTAATGGGCTCGATCTCCTCGGCGCTCGAGGAATCCATGCGAGAGTGGGGCGGCGGCACGCCAGAGAAGCGTGCACTGATACGCCCAGTCGTGACTGCCGTGCTCAACCTCCTGCTCTATATCGTCTCTACCACCGACATTTCCGGAAAGCGCGGCGAGCCAGGAAATCCGGTGCCCGTGCGAACCCGGCGCCACGGCTGGCGGATGTTTCCGGCCGACGGACCGCGCATGTGGAATGTCGGCGTGCGAATGGGCTCGGCTCTGCGGCGAGCCTATGAGGCTGAATCCATCGGCTACGGCAGCGAGCACGCCGGCGTCCGTCCGCACATCAGGCGCGCACATTGGCACACGATCCTGTCCGGTGCCCGCAAGCGCACGGACGGCTCCGAGATCCCGCCGGCCGATCGTCGGCGTGATCTGCGCTGGATGCCACCGATACCAGTCAATCTCGAATCTGTCGACAACCTGCCGGCAGTTATCAGGAGAGCGTGATGGGCAAGCGGAAGTATCAGCTACCGGATAACTCCGATGACCGACTGCTTGTCGAGCCAGTCATCAAGCTCGCAGCCGAGTGGGATGTCCCGACGGCGATGCTCTATGCGCGCCGCACCGAGTTGAGAAAGCGCGGGCTGCTGTCGGCAGGCGCCCTCAGTAGCAAGAATTCGATTCGGCTCGATGCGGAAACGCTTGCGAAGGTTGTTGAACTCGAGCCGCTGGCGTCTCGGGCCATGAGAGAAATGGGGCTCCCCGTCCGGCGTCTCGAGCCGTGGCAAGTCGTCGAATGGGCTCTAAATCAAGCACTCGCTCAGGCCAAGCGCTCGAACATCCGCGCACTCTACGCCGTGAAAAAAGATGACTCGACGCAAACATAACCAGACCCTCGACGCGGTCCAGGAAACTGCGAAGGGCCATGCCGCCGGCATGATGACCGACGAGTCACTCGACGAGATCTCCCGGGTCGTCCGTCGGCGCGGCCGGCCGCCTGGCTCGTTCACCGATCGCATCGCAACCATCCCCCCGGGTCGCTGCACGCCCGAGCATCGACGCCGATTCGATATTCTGGGCGGCCCAGACGGGCTGCGCGCGCAGCTGGATCGTGAGATCCAAG
>CAUJJI010000051.1 GCA_963205265.1 Pseudomonadota bacterium | reverse complement strand
TCAAGCACCAGGCGGCGCTGTCGGTCGCTTATGGCGCCGGGCTGCGCGTCGCCGAGGTGTCGGCGCTGAAGGTCAGCGATATCGACAGCAAGCGGATGCTGCTGCGGATCGAGCGCGGCAAAGGCGGTCGCTACCGCAACGCTATGCTGCCCGAAGGGCTGCTCCTGCTCCTGCGCGACTGGTGGCGCGCCGGACGGCAACAGGGCATCCTCCTTCCCGATGGCTGGCTCTTTCCCGGACAGAGCGCCGCGGCGCCGATCAGCACCCGCCAGCTCTACCGCGTCGTCGTCGAAGCCGCCGAGGCCGCCGATATCGACAAGCGCGTCGGACCGCATACGCTCTGTCAGAGGGCGTGTAATTCTCCGCAAAAGTGGGCTTTGAAAATTCCCTGATTGTTGGACGAGGTTCCCCAATGAGCCGGGGTTAACCCCGGCTCATTGGGGAACGCCAAAATCGGCGCGATGACCTCCCGGAGGAGGCGGCGCTGATGATCCGACTTGGAGAAGCCATGATGATATTGGAGCTACACCGGCAGGGGCTGTCGGTAACGGCGATTGCGCGCCGGACGGGGCGCGACCCCAAGACCGTTCGCAAATATATCGAGCGCGGCGTGGAGGTGCCGGCGTATGGCCCGCGCAAGGTGGGGCGGCCGTGCAAGATCGCGCCCTATATGGAGTTCCTGCGTGAGCGTGTGACGGCGTTCCCCGAGTTGACGGCATCGCGGCTGACCCGCGAGATCAGGGAGATGGGCTATGCTGGTGCCTATACGGCGGTGAAGCGCTATCTGGCGGCGATCCGTCCCGAGCATGATCCCAAGCCCTATGAGGTCCGCTTCGAGACGAAGGCGGGCGTGCAGGGCCAGGTCGACTTCGCGCGGTTCGTTGTCGAATTTACCGACGAGCCGGGAGCGGTGCGCATCGTCTGGCTGTTCAGCCTGGTTCTCGGCTACTCGCGGTTCCTCTTCGCCCGCTATGTGCTGCACCAGGATCTGCAGACGCTGCTGCGTTGCCATATGCAGGCCTTCGAGTTGCTGGACGGCGTGCCGATCGAAATCCTCTACGACCGGATGAAGACGGCGGTGACCGGCGAGGACGATCAGGGCCATATCATCTACAATCCCTCGCTGCTGGCGCTGGCGAAGCACTACCGCTTCCAGCCCAGGGCGTGCCGCCCCTATCGTGCTAAAACGAAAGGGAAAGTCGAGCGGCCGTTCCGCTATATCCGCGAGGACTTCTTCCTGGGCCGATCCTTCCGCAATATGGAGGACCTCAACGCCCAGCTCATCGCCTGGCTCGACACCGTCGCCAACGTTCGGGTGCACGGCACGACGCAGCGCGTGGTCGCGGAGGCCTTCGCCGAGGAGCAGGGGGAACTGCAACGCCTGCCCGATCACCGCTTCAACGCTGTTCTGAAGCTTGAGCGGCGGGTTACCCATGACGGCTTCGTATCGGTTGGCGGCAATTTTTACAGCGTGCCCGACCGGACCCGCCGGATCGTGGAGGTCGAACAGCTGCCGGACCTGGTCCGCATCATCGATCGCGGCATCGTTGTTGCCGAGCACCCTGTGCTCGAAGGGCGCCGGCAATATCGTATCGACCGGCGCCATCGCACCGGACGGCCGCATCCGCGCACGCCGGATCGGCCGACCATGATGATCGGCCGGATCGGCGATCATGTGCCGCTGCGATCGCTGGCGGTGTACGAAGCCATCGGCGCGAGCCTTGCGATGGAGGGACGGCCATGAACGGGACGGCTCCATCCTCGCGCGTGGACTCGATCCGCCGGAGCCTGGTGAACCTCAAGATGCCGCGCGCGCTCGAGATCCTCGACGCGACCCTGCGGCGCATCGAGCAGGGCCAGATCGACGGCATCGAGGCGCTCGACGAGCTCTTGGGCGAAGAACTGTCGCTGCGCGAGAACCGGCGGATCAAGGCTGCCCTGCGCATGGCCCGGCTGCCCGTGGTCAAGACGCTCGCCGGCTACGACTTCTCGTTCCAGCCCTCGCTCGACAAGAACCGCATCCTGGCGCTGGCCGGCCTCGACTTCATCGAACGCGCCGAGGTCGTCCATCTGCTGGGGCCGCCCGGCACCGGAAAGAGCCACATTGCCACGGCGCTTGCGGTCGAGGCTGTCCGTGCTGGCAAAGCGGTCTATTTTATCCCGCTCGCCGATCTGATCGCCCAGCTTGCCAAGGCCGAACGTGAAGGCACGCTCAGGGAGAAGATCCGCTTCCTCACCAGGGCGTCGCTGCTGGTCGTCGACGAGATCGGATACCTGCCCGTCACGCCGGGCGGCGCGAACCTGTTCTTCCAGCTCGTCAACGCCCGCTACGAAAAGGGTGCCATGATCCTGACATCCAATCGCGGCTTCGCCGAATGGGGCGAGGTCTTCGGAGATCCCGTCGTCGCGACCGCGCTGCTCGACAGGCTCCTCCACCATGCCGTCGTCATCCAGATCGAGGGCTCAAGCTACCGCATGCGGGAGCACGCTGCGCTCATCCCCGAAAACCTGCGCAGCGCCGCCTCGTTCAATCCGCCCACGCCGAAGCGTCGAGGCCGCCCGCCAATGAAGGGAAATCAAGATCCAGCTCACGGCTGATCACCGAAACATCGTAACCACCAACATAGGGAATTTTAACCGCCCACATCTGCGGAAACTTCGGTGCCCATTGACATCCGTCGCGCCTGTCGCCACGTGCTCAGCGTGACGAGGCGATGAAGCCCGAAGTTCGGCGCGTGTTCGACGCCAACTTCAAGGTCTATAGCGTGCGCAAGGTGTGGCGGCAGATGCAGCGCGAGGGCTTCGATATTGCCCGATGCACGGTGGA
>CAUJJI010000050.1 GCA_963205265.1 Pseudomonadota bacterium | reverse complement strand
AGATGTCGTCCCACCAGGCCGGGGTGACGAGGTCGCCGAACCACTGGTGGCCCAGCTCATGGCTGACGACCATGCCGAAGCGCCGGCGCTGCGGGATCGGCGCATTGGCATCCATGACGATCATGGCATCGTCGTAGAGGTCGGCGCCGGCGTTCTCCATTGCGCCGGGCATGATCGGCGCGGTGATCTGGTCGAGCTTGGGGAAGGGGAAGCCGTCGGCGAAGAAGTCCTCGAGCAGCCGCACGATCTCCTTGGTCCCTTGCAGCGCGAAGTCGAGCCGGCCGGCGTTGGGCCGGGTCGAGACGATGCGCAGCGGCAAGGGCTTGGCGCGTTGCGGCGTCGGCGGCACCTCGCCTTCGATCGCGACGAAGGGCCCGACCATCATCGCCACGAGATAGGTCGGCAGCGGCAGCGACGGCGCGAAGCGATGGACATCCAGGCCCGCCTCGGCGGTGCGCGACAGCTGGGGCGTGTTGCTGACCGCCATCAGTCCCGGCGGCGTGCGCAGGGTGACGGTGAACGGGGTCTTGAACGAGGGCTGGTCGAACGAGGGGAATACGGCGCGCGCGTCGATCGACTGCAGCTGCGTCCAGCTGTACCAGTCCGCTCCCACTTTGACGCGAAACATGCCCGAAGGCGCTTCGTTGAACTTCGCCGCATATTCGAAATCGAGCGTGACGGGGCCGGCGGGCAGATCTTCAGGGAAGGTCAGGACAACGACGCCGGTGGAGTCGGCCTGCCGCCAGTCGCCGGCCAGCGTCCTGCCGCCGAAGCTCGCCGCTGCGCGCTGCATGGCAAGGTTGCGGCCATGCAGGACGATCGTGCGGCTCGGCGCCGCCAGCACCACGTCGATGCCGGTCCTGCCGGAGAAGATCTCCTGGGCCGGGTCGACGGTCAGGTCCAGGCGATAGGCCAGCGGCCGCACCGCATCGGAAAGCTTGCCCCGGGGCACTTCGACTTCCGCCGCGGCGGCGGTCGGCTCGGCCGGGGAATGCCGTGCTTGCGACCTCGCCTGCGCGCTGCCGCAGGCCATCAAGGCCGCAACGAGAAGGATGCCCTTGAGCAACGCGGCCTCAGCGCATCAGCCCACCGATCAGGTTGCGCGCGAAGCGGCCCAGTCCGGGAACCCCCAGCGCCTTGCCGATCTCCTCGGCGATGGTGCCGCCGGCGGCACTGGCGGCGCTGGCCTGGGGGTTGGCGCGGCTGGCCTTGCCCTGCAGCTTGCCGGCGAGGATCGAGCCGGCGCTGGCGGCGGCGGCGCCGACCGCGGCCTTGGCCACCTTGCCGCCGAGCCCGTCCCACAGGCTGGTGCTCTTGCGCTCGCGCTTGGCGACTTCCTCGGTGCCCTTCTCTGCCACTTCCTCGCCGGTGGCGGCAGCGTCGGCGGCCTTGCGCGCGATCACCTCCTCGGCGCTCTCGCGGTCGACCAGGGTGTCGTACTTGCCTTCGACCGGCGAGATCGAGCGGATGATCGCGCGTTCCTTGGCCTCGACCGGTCCCAGCCGCGAGCGCGGCGGCGCGATCAGCGTGCGCTGGACCACCGACGGGCTACCGTCTTCCTGCAGCACCGAGACCAGCGCCTCGCCGACTTTCAGCTCGGTGATCGCCGTCTCGACGTCGAGGTCGGGATTGATGCGGAAAGTATCGGCCGCGGCCTTGATCGCCTTCTGGTCGCGCGGGGTGAAGGCGCGCAGCGCGTGCTGGACGCGATTGCCGAGCTGGCCGGCAACTTCCTCGGGGATGTCGATCGGGTTCTGGGTGACGAAATAGACGCCGACGCCCTTGGAGCGGATCAGGCGCACGACCTGCTCGACCTTTTCCTCGAGCGCCTTGGGCACGTCGTCGAACAGCAGGTGCGCCTCGTCGAAGAAGAACACCAGCTTGGGCTTCTCGGGATCGCCGACTTCGGGCAGCACTTCGAACAGCTCGGCCAGCAGCCACAGCAGGAAGGTGGCGTAGAGCTTCGGGCTGCGCATCAGCTTCTCGGCGGCGAGCACATTCACGAAGCCGCGGCCCTGGTCGTCGCAGCGGATGAAGTCGGCGATCTCCAGCGCCGGTTCGCCGAAGAACTTGTCGGCGCCCTGGCTGGCGAAAGCGAGCAGCTGGCGCTGGATCGTGCCGACGCTCTGCCTGGTGACGTTGCCGTACTTGTTGGTCAGCTCGCTCGCATGCTCGGCGGTATAGGCGAGCATGGTCTGCAGGTCGTCGAGGTCGAGCAGCAGCAGCCCTTCCTCGTCGGCGAAGCGGAAGACGACGTTGAGCACGCCTTCCTGCGTCTCGTTGAGGTCCATCAGCCGCGACAGCAGCAGCGGCCCCATTTCCGAGACCGTCGTGCGGATCGGATGGCCGAGCTCGCCGTAGAGGTCCCAGAACACCGCCGGATTGTCGCGGTAGGCATAGTCGGCAATGCCGATTTCCTTGACCCGCGCCTCGATGATCGCGGCGTTCTTGAACTGCGGGCTGCCCGACATCGCTATGCCGGCAAGGTCGCCCTTCACGTCGGCGAGGAAGACCGGCACCCCCGCGGCGGAGAACTGTTCGGCGATCGATTGCAGCGTCACGGTCTTGCCGGTGCCGGTGGCGCCGGCGATCAACCCGTGCCGGTTGGCGCGGCCGAGCCGGAGCATCTGCTTCTCGCCATTCGCACCAAGGCCCAGGAAGATATCGTCCATCTGCCGCTCCCACGAGGATTCCCGCCGTTTGTGATAGTGCCCCGACCGGCTTCGCGCGAGGGGCTTTTTGCAAGAGTGCGACAGGGCGGCTAGAAGCCCCCGCTCATGCCTGCACCTTTCATCCTGCTGGACGATGCCCGGCCGAGCGGCGCGGGCGCTGCGCGGCTCTATCGCGACCCCGCGGTGGTCGTCGTCGCGCGCCGGCCGGGGGACGTCGAACCGGCGCTGCAGCGGATCGCCGAGCTCAGCCGCGAGGGCTACGCGCTGGCCGGCTACCTTGCCTACGAAGCCGGCCTCGCCCTGGAGCCGCGCCTGCTGCCGCTGGCCGAGGCGCGCTGCGGCGCCGATGGTCCGCTGCTGTGGTTCGGCGCCTTCGCCGGCTACGAGACGATCGCTTCGCGAGACGTGCCGCAATGGCTGGCGGCCCGGGCGACGACGGCGCAAGCCGCGATCGGCCCGCTCGAGCCGCAGCTCTCGCCCGCCGGCCATGCCGCTGCTTTCGCTGCCCTGCAGGAAGCGATCCGCGCCGGCGACATCTACCAGGCCAACCTGTCGTTCCCGCTCGCCGGCAGCTGGCGGGGCGATCCGCTGGCGCTTTACGCCGCGCTTCGGCCTGCGGCCTGCGCCGGCCACGGCGGCATTGTCCACGACGGCTCGCACTGGCTGCTCAGCTTCTCGCCCGAGCTGTTCTTCGCGCTGGAGGACGGCGAGGCGACGGTGAAGCCGATGAAGGGCACTCGCCCGCGGGGGGCGACGGCGGCGGAGGATGCGGCGCTGGCCGCCGAGCTGGCGCAGTCGGCCAAGGACCGCGCCGAGAACCTGATGATCGTCGACCTGATGCGCAACGATCTCTCGCGCGTCGCCCGGGCCGGCAGCGTGCGGGTGGAAGCGCCTTTCGCAGTCGAAACCTACCCGACGGTGCACCAGATGGTCACCACGATCCGCGCCGGGCTGCAGCCCGGCAAGGACGCGGTCGACGTGATCCGGGCCCTGTTTCCCTGCGGTTCAATCACCGGCGCACCGAAGATCCGCGCCATGGAGCTGATCGAGCGGCTTGAGCGCGACGCCCGGGGCCCCTATTGCGGCGCCATCGGCCGCATCGACGTTACTGGCGATGCCGCCTTCAATGTGGCAATCCGGACGCTGCGCCTGTCGCCGCCGGAAAACGGCGCCGGTCGGGCGGTCCTGGGGGTGGGGTCGGCGATCGTCGCCGATTCCGGTGCCGTCGCCGAATGGCGCGAGTGTCTGGTCAAAGGGGGCTTCGTGCGAGAATCTGCGGCCGGTTTCGACCTGATCGAGACCATGGCCTTCACACCCGAGAGCGGCATTCCGCTGCTGGAGCTGCATCTCGAACGCATCAAGGCGAGCGCCGACGCGCTGGGCTTCGCCTTCGACCGCCACGCCGTGCGCAATGCCATTCAGGCGCTCTGCTTCGATGCCGAGGAGCCGGCCAGGCTGCGCCTTGTCGCCTCGCGCGCCGGGCTGTTCAGCCTCGAGCTCGCCGCGATGCCGCCGCCGCTGGCCGAGCCGGTGGCCTGCGCAGTGCTGCCGCTGCCGCTCGATGCGGGCGACTGGCGGCTGCGGCACAAGTGCTCCGACCGCGGTTTCTACGAGGCCGGGCTCAAGGCGGCGCAGGCCGCGGGCGCCGCCGAGGCGCTGTTCGTCCGCGACGACGGCCTCGTCACCGAAGGCAGCTTCACCAGCATCTTCGTCGAGCGGGACGGGCGGCTGCTGACGCCCTCGGCCCGGCTCGGCCTGCTGCCCGGCGTGCTGCGTCGCTCGCTGATCGATGCCGGCCGCGCCGTCGAGGCCGAACTGCGGCTCGACGATCTCACCCGTGGATTTCTCATCGGCAATGCCCTGCGCGGGCTGATGCAGGCAAGGTTGCTGCCATGACTCACGACGACACTCAGGTTTCCGCCGCGCTGCAGCGGATCGCTCCCTCGCAGACCACGGCGATGACCGACCGCGCGACGGCGCTCAAGGCCGAAGGCAGGGACATCATCTCGCTGTCGGTCGGCGAGCCCGACTTCGCCACGCCCGCCCATGTCCTCGACGCGGCCAAGGCGGCGATGGACGCCGGCCAGACCAAGTATACGCCGGTCGGCGGCACGGCGCGGATGAAGCAGGCGGCGGCGCTGCATTTCGCCCGCGACCTCGGCATCGAGGTGCCGGTCTCGCAAGTGACGATCAGCGCCGGCGGCAAGCAGGCGATCTTCCACGCGCTGCTGGCCACGCTCGATCCCGGCGACGAAGTGCTGATCCCCGCCCCCTGGTGGGTCTCCTATCCCGAGATCGTCCGCTTCGCCGGCGCCGAAGTGGTGCCGCTGCCGACCGACGGCGCCGGCGGCTTTCGCATCACCGCCGCGCAGCTCGCCGCGGCGATCACCCCGCGCACCCGCTGGCTGCTGCTCAACAGCCCGGGCAATCCCACCGGCGCCACCTATCCGGCCGCGGAGCTGCGGGCGATCGGCGAAGTGCTTGCCCGCCACCCGCGCGTGCTGGTGATGAGCGACGATATCTACGCGCCGATCCGCTACGGCGAGGGTGCGCACGCGACGCTGGCGGTGGAATGCCCGCAGATCGCCGAGCGCGTGCTCACCGTCTCGGGCGTCTCGAAAAGCCATGCCATGACCGGCTTCCGCATCGGCGTCGCCGCCGGGCCGCAATGGCTGATCGCGGCGATGGAGAAGCTCCAGTCGCACAGCTCGGGCAATCCCAGCTCGGTCAGCCAGGCGGCGGCGGTGGCGGCGTTCGAGGGGCCGCAGGATTTCCTGCGCGACTGGTGCGAGCGTTTCCGCGCGCGGCGCGACCTCGTGGTCAATGCCGTCAACACCGTGCCCGGCCTGTCGACGCCGGTGCCCGACGGCGCCTTCTACTGCATGGTCGACGCCGCCCCGCTGATGAGCCGCTTCGGCGACGACGAGGCGCTCGCTTTCCACCTGCTCGACCACGGCGTCGCCATCGTCGCGGCTTCGGCCTTCGGCGGCAAGGACGGCTTCCGCATCAGCTTCGCGGCGGACGAGGCGCAGCTCGAGGAAGCGATGCGGCGGATTGCGGGGGCAGTGGGGTGAGTTTTCAGCAAGCCCCGTCGCTCGACCTCCCAGTTCCTCCCCGGAACGGGGAGGGGGACCACGGCGCGCAGCGGCGTGGTGGAGGGGGTTTGCCTCATCGACGCCGCCCCTCGACGATAGCCCCCTCCACCACCGCCTGCGGCGGCGGTCCCCCTCCCCTTGCAGGGGAGGATTGATGAACCTCCCCATCCTCTTCGAGGACGCCGAGGCGCTGGTCATCGACAAGCCCGCCGGCCTGCCGCTCGATCGCCCGCGCGCCGGGGGCGAGAGCCTGGAAGACCATATCGATGCGCTCAGGCTCGGCTTCCAGCGCGCGCCCCTGCCGGTCCATCGCCTCGACCGGGATACCTCCGGCTGCCTGCTGCTGGCGCGCAATCCCAAGGCGCTGAAGCGCTTTGCCCGCGCTTTCGAGGAGCGGCGGGTCGAGAAGACCTACCTCGGCATCGTCGCCGGCCCGGTCGCCGAAGACAGCGGCACGATCGAGCTGGCGCTGAGCAAGATCAGCAGCGCCGAGGCCGGCTGGCGCATGATCCCGGCGCGCAAGGGCAAGCCGGCGGTGACTCATTGGCGGAAGCTCGCCGAAAAGGACGGGCTGACGCTGGTCCAGTTCATGCCCCTGACCGGCCGCACGCACCAGATCCGCATCCATGCCCTGGCCGGCCTCGGCCAGCCGCTGCTCGGCGATCCGATCTACGGCAAGCCCGACAGCCGCGCCGGGCGGACGATGCTGCACGCCGCCTCGCTGGTCCTCCCGCGCGAGGGCAAGCAGCCCATCGCCGCCACCGCGCCGCTGCCCGCGGACTTCGACCGCTTCGGCTTTGCCGGCAGCGATGACTGAGGACGACGACGAGGTCCTGGCGCGCGCGCAGGCGCTGGCGAGCGAGAGCTTCATCACCGCGTCGGGCCCGGGCGGGCAGAACGTCAACAAGGTCGCGACCGCGGTCCAGCTGCGCCTGAACGTCTTCGCGCTGCGGCTCGCCCCACTGGTCTTTGCGCGGCTCAAGCTGCTCGCCGGCAGCCGGCTGACTGCGGGCGGCGAGCTCGTCCTCACCGCGCGCCGCTTCCGCACCCAGGAGGCCAACCGCGCCGATGCGCGCGAGCGCCTGGCGGCATTGCTGACCGAGGCGCTGCAGCTACCCGAAAAGCGCGCCAAGTCGCGGCTGAATCGCGTCGGCAAGGAAAAGCGCCTGCAGGGCAAGAAGCTGCGCGGATCGGTCAAGGCCGGGCGCGGCAGGGTGCGGCTGGACTGACCCTACCGGGCGGCCGCGCTTGGCGGCGTGCCGCTCGCCTCGACCATCGCCGCCGCTTCGTCGAGCGCGCGCGCTTCGCCCAGAGTCACGCCGCCCGGTCCGGGATCGTCGTCCGACTTGCCGCAGGCGGCCAGCAGCAGGGCAAGGCAGAGCGCGGTGGCCACCCTCATCCCTCGATCACCGCGGTCTTGGGATGGTGCCTGTCGAGGTGCTTCCTGATCGTGCGGAGATTGCGGCTGTTCGAGCTGTAGAGGAAGTCGAAGATATCGCCCGCCACCGGGATCGCCCCGACAAGCGTGTCGAAGCCGACGCGCGCGGTCATGCGCGCGACCTGCCATTTCGACATGCCGAGGTTGCGTGCTTCCCAGACGAGGTAGAGCCCGAGCCCCGCGGCGAGGAGGTCGCCCGCGACCGGCACCAGACCGGCAATCGCGTCGAGCCCGACCGGGCGGTTGATCCCGGGAATGACGGTGACGCGCTCGAGCAGCCGCTCGACCGCCTCGATCCTGCGCCGCACCGAAGCGGCATCGCGCCCGAGGGGGAGGTCCGCCGCCATGCGCCGGGCAGTGCCGTAGCTCGCCATCTCGTATCGTCTCCTTGCTCGCCCGCCTGCCCCTATCTGGGGCGCAGGGCCATCGGCATCAAGGGATGCCAGCCCCATGTGTTCGATGCGAAGCCGATCGCGCTGCTGCGCACCAGCGACCAGCGGATCGGCGCACCGAAGGGGATGAACACGTTCGCCGCGGTCAGCTCGGCCTCGGCCTCGGCAAGCAGCGCCGGGCGCGCGGCCGGGTCTTCGCTCGCCCGGGCCTCGGCCAGCCGTTCGTCGGCGGCCTGGTTGCAGAGGCCGCGTTGCACCCGGCAATTGAAGCGGTTGAGGAACCAGGTCGCCAGCGGATAGCGCGCGACTTCGTCGACCAGCCGCAGATCGGCAACGCCGAGCTCGCCGACCCGCAGCGTCTCGACGCCGATCGCCGCGAAATCGCGCTTGAGGTGGTCGAACATCACGTCGGCCCCGCTGCCTGTCGGCAGGGCGATGCGCAGGCGCGGGGCGGCGCCGGCGCTTTCGCGCCATCGCGCCACGCGCGAAGCTGCCAGCGCCCGGCGCTGGTCGAGATCGAGCATCGACCAGCGCTCCCCGATCGTGCCGAGGTCGCCGTCGAGGCCGCCGGCGACGATCCGCGTCGAGGGCGTCCAGTTGCCCACGCCGAAGGCGTCGATCAGGCCGGCGCGATCGACCGCCATGGCCAGCGCCTCGCGGTTTTCGGGCGTCGCGAGGAAGCCTTCCTCGTTGGTCACGGCCAGGCCGAACAGGCCCAGCACCGGATCGAGCTGGATGGTCCCGCGCAACAGGCCGACCGAGCTGGCGAGCGGGAAGTCCTGGATCCGCCCGCCCAGCAGGACGTCTGCTTCGCCGCGGTTGAAGCGCGCCACCGCCGCTTGGCTGGGCAGCGCCGCGAAATGGAGCGTGCGCGCGCGCTGTTCGAACTTGGCGACGGCGGGAAGGCCGAGCTCTTCGGGGTTGATCGGAGTCAGCACCGCCGCCTCGCCGTCGCGTTGCATGGCCATAGGCCCGGCGCCCTTCCCTTTCCTGAGCAGGCCGAGCTCGGGCTGCGCCAGCAGCTGCAGCAGGTGAGGCATCGGTTGCGACAGGCGGATCTCGATCACCCGCCCGGCCATCGTGCGGATCTCGTCGATGCCGGAGAGGTCGAGCCCGAGCGCGCTGCCCTTGAGCGACGCGATCGCCTCG
This sequence comes from Pseudomonadota bacterium, assembly GCA_963205265.1. Lineage (GTDB taxonomy): Bacteria > Pseudomonadota > Alphaproteobacteria > Sphingomonadales > Sphingomonadaceae > Novosphingobium. Next base: position 21,758 of record CAUJJI010000050.1, on the reverse strand, counting down.
CGCAGCGCGGTCTGCGCCGTCCTGGCGGTCAGGGGGCTGCCGTCGCGCCAGGTGCCGTCGCGCAGGCGGAAGATATAGCTGCGCCCGTCGTCGGTCACGATCCAGCGATCGGCAAGAGCCGGCACGACGCGGCCCTGCTCGTCGAAGGCGACCAGGCCCTCGGCCGTCGCGGCGCGGATGATCTGGCCGGCGAAGGGCAGGTGCATGCCCTTGACGAAGGGGTCCGACGGTTCGCCGATGGCAACGATCTGCGCAGTCGAATCGTCGCTGCTGCCGCAGGCCGCGAGGTACGGCACCGTCACTGCGGCAAGGAGCCATCCGGCAATTCGCGTAGCGGCCTGCATGGCAGACGACCTAGAGCACTTTGCGCGCGGGGGCAAAGTGCCAGCGCCATTCGGGCGGCAGCTAGACCTTGCGGAGCGGGCCCGAGTTCGAGCCCGAGGCTGCCGTCTTGGGGGAGAACAGCATGTCGTCGCCGCCCTCCTTGGGCGCCATGCGGACGACTGCCGGATCGATTTCCTCGCGAAAGGCGACGCCGAAGCGGTTCTGGTGGACCCAGGCGACCGTGCCCTCGACCCAGCCGACGTTGCGGATATTGATGCGCACTGCGGAGCCGCGGGTGACGAGCACCTGGCCTTCGCCCATCATGCCGCCGGCGGAAAGATTGCGCACCTTGATGCGATGCTCGCCGTCGGCGCCGTCGATGCGCAAATCGGCCATGACGAACAGGCTGTCGCGAGCGATTTGCCTATGTTCACTACCGTCCATCGTCTCGCCTGGCACGCTGTTGTGGAAACCGACCACGTATACCTTATACCAGCCGCGATCGCGTGCGGCCAGCTTGGCCTTGCGTGATAACCCGCCTGGGCAAAGAAAGCCTTAACGATGCGGTAGCCAGACGCATTCGTCAGTCGTCGCGAGAGACCTTCTCGCGGCGCTCGTGGGCTTCCTGCGCTTCGACGGTCATCGTCGCGATCGGCCTGGCGCTGAGCCTGCCGAGGCCGATCGGCTCGCCGGTGACCTCGCAATAGCCGTATTCGCCTTCCTCGATCCGGCGGAGCGCCGAATCGATCTTGGCGATCAGCTTGCGCTGCCGGTCCCGCGTCCGCAGCTCGATCCCCCAGTCGGTCTCGCTCGACGCACGGTCGTTGAGGTCGGGCTCGCGAATGGGGCCGTCCTGAAGCTGCTGCAGCGTGCCGGCGGAAGCTTCCAGGATGGAACGCTTCCAGGCGTTGAGCAGGCGGCGAAAATAGTCCAGTTGCGCTTCGCACATGTACGGTTCTTCGTCGCTGGGGACATAGTCTTCCCCGAGCGCACGCTTCGCCTTGGCCAGCACATCGATCTCATCAGCAAGGCTCGATGGCATTCAAATCTCCGCAATGTCCTCCCCGGATCGCGTGCGTCCTGCGGTTCCAGGTTTTCCCGGTCACCCGCCTACGAGCCAAGGTTGCGGCGCGTATAGTTCCCGCCACCGGCGCGCACAAGCGGCAAAGGAGGATATGCGCGTTTTGCGCGGGGCCGGCCCGAGGCCGGTGCCGTTTACGAATTTTTTCGCAAACGCGTTAACGAATTGCTTACCAAAAATCTGCCAGCTTCCGGCTGCGCCGGGCAAATCCATCGTCCGGACACTCAGGGGGTTGTCATGATGGACATGAATTGGTCCGGGACGAGCGGTCACAGAACGGCTGCCGATGTGAATTGCGAAGACATGCTGGTGGCCAGCTGTCTGGCCGCCGCAGCGCGCGGCGACGTTTCCGCCTATTTCGATCTCGGCGTGGCCTTTTCCACGGGCAGCCACGGCGCCGAATGCGATCTCGTCGAGGCGCACAAGTGGTTCAACCTCGCCGCCGTCTCCGGCCACGAGGAAGCCCAGATGTGCCGGGCCGACGTTGCCGACGAGATGTCGGCGCGCGAGATCGCCGAAGCACAGCGCCGCGCGCGCGAATGGATCGCCGCCACTTCGCGCAAGGCGGCCTGAGTTTTCACAGCGGTCCAGACTTCGGGGCCTCTCCGTCTTCCCGGCAAAAGCCCGGACCGCCGGCCTCAGGCCTGAAGGCTTCCCGGTCACCCTTTACGGAACGGAGTCCGCGTTCCCAGGTAGAGCTGGTCCTGGACGATCCCCGCGCGTTCGCGGGCAAGGTAATCGGCGACCGCCTCGCGGAAGCCCTCATGCACGATGTAATGCGCCGAATGGGTGCGTGCCGGCGCGTAGCCGCGCGCCAGCTTGTGGCCGCCCTGGGCGCCGGCTTCCACGCGCGACAGGCCGAGCGCGATGGCGGCGTCGATCGCCTGGTAGTAGCACAGCTCGAAATGCAGGTACGGCTTGTCGACCACGGCCCCCCAGTAGCGCCCGAACAGCGTGTCGCGACCGATGAAGTTGAGCGCCCCGGCGATCGGCCGGCTGCCGGCGAAAGCCAGCACCAGCAGGATCCGCTCGGCCATACGCTCGCCCAGCAGGGTGAACGCCTCGCGGGTCAGGTACGGCCGGCCCCACTTGCGCATGCCGGTATCCTGGTAGAATTGCCAGAACGCGTCCCAATGGGCGGGCTCAATGGCGGCGCCGGTCAGCGCGCGGATCTCGACGCCGTCCTGCGCCGCGGCCCGTTCCTTGCGGATGTCCTTGCGCTTGCGCGACGACAGCGCGGCTAGGAAATCGTCGAAGCTCGCATAGCCGCGGTTCTCCCAGTGGAACTGGATGTCGTTGCGGATCAGCCAGCCCGCGGCCTCGAACAGCGGCACCTGCGCCGGCTCGACGAATGTGGCGTGGGCCGAGGACAGGCCCTGGCTGCGGCACAGCTCCTCGGCGGCGCGCAGCAGCGGCAGGGCGAGGCCGGGCTCGCGCGTCAGCACCCGCGGCCCGGTGGCCGGCGTGAACGGCACGGCGATCTGCAGCTTGGGGTAGTAGCTGCCGCCGGCGCGGTGCCAGGCATCGGCCCAGCTGTGATCGAAGACATATTCGCCCTGGCTGTGCGCCTTGAGATAGGCCGGCAGCGCGCCGGCAAGTTGGCCGTCCGCGCCTTCGCAGACCAGTGGCACGGGCTGCCAGCCGCTGTGCCCGCCGACGCTGCCCGATTCCTCGAGCGCGGCCAGGAAGGCGTGGCCGACGAAGGGATTGCCGCCGTCGGTGAGTGCGTCCCATTCGGCCGCGGGCAGGCCGGCGATCGAGCTGCCGACACGGACGGCGACGGGGCGGTCGGCCTCAGCCATCGCGGGCCACTCCCGCGCCCTCGGCGATCGGCGCGTCGGCGTGTTCCTCGGCACGGCGGCGCAGCTCGGGCGTGCGCACGGTCCAGGTCGCGACCGGCAGGCCGCGGCGGCGCTGGGCGGCGGCGAAGCGGCTGGGCAGGTCGCGCACGTCGTAGGCCAGGAAGTCCGGGCGGGCGTGCCACAGCGCGGCGTGGCGCCGGAGATGTCCCGAAAAGCCGCGATCGTTCTCTTCGGTGACGACGAGCCCGCGCACGGTGAAGGGCGCATTGACCGCGAACCAGCGGGCCACGCGCGGGTCGAAGCTCATCACCGCATGATGCCCGCGATAGCCTTCGAGCACGCGGCGCACGGCGAGGCAGACCGCGCCGACGCGCATGTCCCGGCGCGACTTGATCTCGATCAGGATCGGCACGCGACCGGCGATCAGGTCGAGCAGCTGGCGCAGCGTTGGGATCCCCTCGCCGCTGCCCGCCAGCGGGATCGCGGCCAGCTGCTCGGAGCTGCGCCGGGCGACCGGGCCGCTTTCGGCCGTCAGGCGGTCGAGCTCCCAGTCGTGGAACACCATGGCCTGTCCGTCCGCCGAACGCTGGATGTCGCATTCGACGCCCAGGCCGCGCGCGGCAGCCGCGGCGAAGGCGGCGAGCGCGTTCTCCGGCACTCCGCCACCGTGCAGGCCGCGGTGGGCATAGTCGTGATCGCCGATCCAGTCCGCCCGGCCGGGCGCAGGCGCCGGCGCCAGCCAGCGGTCAATCGGCGCGAACAGCGACAACGGCATCGACCTCTACGGCGGCACCGAGCGGGAGCACCGGAACGCCAACGGCGCTGCGCGCATGCCGGCCGGCATCCCCGAAGATCGCCGCCATCAGCTCCGACGCGCCATTGGCGACCTTGGGCTGGTCGGTGAAGTCCGCAGTCGAGCTGACGAAGGCGCCAAGCTTCACCACCCGCTCCACCCGGTCGAGCGAGCCGAGCGCCGCGCGTAGCTGCGCCAGGATCATCAGCCCGCAGGCCCGCGCCGCCGCATAGCCCTGATCGACCGATAGGTCCTCGCCCAGCCGGCCCTTGACCAGCGCGCCGTCGACGAACGGCAGCTGCCCGGAGACATGAGCCAGCCCGCCCGCCACGACGACCGGCACATAGGCGGCCACGGGCGCCGCCGGCTCGGGCAGCGCGAGGCCCAGTTCGCTCAGCCTGGCATCGATTTCGGCGTCGGTCATGCGTGCTCCTTCTTCGGGGGGATCGGATCTCGTTTGCTCCCCGGCGAAGGCCGGGGTCTCAGTCGGTTGCAGAGGAACGGTTGTAGCCTGCGCTTGCGCGACATCCGACCCGGCCTCCTGAGGCCCCGGCCTTCGCCGGGGAGCAGGCTCTCACTCTATCTTCCCCTCAATCGTAAAGCTTCCCCAGCAGCCAAGGCAAGGCCTCGCTCCAGCTGTCGATCCGGGCATGGGCGTGGCCTGCCCTGTGTGCGCAGTCGATGTGCGGGGCCAGCATCGGCTCGGCGCAGAGATGCAGGCGGCCGACATGCGGCGCCACTTGCGCGACCGAGCCGTGATGCTGCGCGAGGTCGTCGATGAAGATCGCCCGCGACGGCCGGTATTCGTCGAGGATCGCCTGCAGCGCCGGTCCCTTCGGCCCCTGGTTGGTGAAGACGCGCAAGTCGATGCCGTGCTCGGCGAGCTGGCGGGTGCGCGCCTGCTGGCGGTGGTCGAGGAGGTTGGTCAGCACGACCAGGTCGGCATGCTCGCGCAGCGCGGCGATGGCGGCGATGGCGCCTGCGACCGGGGACTGGCGATGCATCTCGTCGTCGAAGAACCGGTTCAGCAGGCGCCAGATCTCTGCCGGCTCCACTTTCGCGCCGCTGTCGCGATAGGTCAGCGAACGCGCGAAATCACCGCCGCCCATGTCGAAGTCGATGCCGTGCTGCTCCGCCAGCCAGTCGCGGAACGGCGCGACCATGTAGAGCAGCACCTCATCGCAATCGGAGATGACCAGCGGCCGGCTCATGACGCCAGGCTCCCGCGCGCCGCGGCAAGCGCCTGCGGTTCGACGCCGAGCGCGTCCGCCGCGGCCAGCAGGTCCGGCTCGTGCGCGCAGAGGAAGTCCAGCACGGCCCCCAGCGTCGCCGGATCGCCGAGCCCGGCGCGCAATGCTTCCGGAGTGAGGCCGGTGAGCGCCAGCAGGCGATCCGCGCGCGACTGCTCGCCCAGCACCCAGCCGAGCGCGCCCAGCGCCAGCGTCGCCGGATCGGGTGCGGCCTTCTGGCCGGGGGATGAAGGGTCTCGCAGAATTGTCAGCCTCGCTTCCGTCGCCTAGATCACCGCCACCAGGGCAGTGCAAGGCCAGATGGTGTCGGGAAGCTCGAATGGCAAAGCGAATCCTCGTTGTCGAGGACAACGATCTCAACCGGAAGCTGTTCTGCGATGTGCTGAAGAGCCAGGGCTATGCGGTCGAGCCGGTGTCCGACGGCCGCGACGCGCTGGAACGGGCGCGCAGCTTCGTGCCCAATCTGATCATCATGGACATCCAGCTGCCCAACGTCTCGGGGCTCGACCTGATCGAGCAGGCCAAGGGCGACCGGACGCTGCGCTCGATCCCGGTGCTGGCCGTCACCGCCTATGCCGGCAAGGGCGACGAGGAACGTATCCGCGACGCCGGAGCCGACAATTACCTGGCCAAGCCGGTGTCGATCGGCCCATTCATGGCGGCGGTAAAGGCGCTGATCGAAAAGGCTTCGGCTTGACACGGACGCGGCGCGCCGCTTTTGCGCCGCAATCTTCGGCCAATTGGCCGTAACGCTTCAGGAGCTTGCATGGACCGCGCCGCAACTGCCGAGAGGATCGCCGTGCTGATCGCGCCTTTCAACAAGAAGGGCATAGCCGTCACCGATGCGACCACCTTCTCCGGCGACCTCGAGTTCGACAGCCTGACGGTGATGGATTTCGTCGCCGCGATCGAGGACGAGTTCGACATCATCATCAGCATGAACCAGCAGGCCGAGATCGAAACTTACGGCCAGCTGGTCGATGCCGTGGTGAGGTTGCAGGGATGAACGATGTTTCGTCATCCCCGCGAAGGCGGGGACCCATCTCCTGCCGTCTCGCCTGGCGAAGCCATGGGAGATGGGTTCCCGCCTTCGCGGGAATGACGAGCCCGGAGCCTGGCCGATGAGCGGCGCGATCGACCTCTTCGACAAGTTCCAGCCGATCATCGACATGCGCGCGGGGCTGCTGGCCTCGGGCGTGGAGGATCCCTTCGGCCTCGTCATGGAGCGGGTGCTTTCGCCGACCGTGGCGATCTGCAACGGCCGCGAGACGATCCTGCTCGGCACCTACAACTACATGGGCATGACTTTCGATGCCGACGTCATCGACGCCGGCAAGCAGGCGCTTGACGACTTCGGCGCGGGCACCACCGGCAGCCGCGTGCTCAACGGCACCTATGCCGGGCACAAGGCGGTCGAGCAGGCGCTCAAGGACTTCTACGGCATGGACCATGCCATGGTGTTCTCGACCGGCTACCAGGCCAACCTGGGGATCATCAGCACGGTCGCGGGCAAGGGCGACTACATCGTCCTCGACATCGACAGCCATGCCTCGATCTGGGACGGCTGCAAGCTGGGCGACGCGGAAGTTGTGCCCTTCAAGCACAACGACATCGAGGCGATGGAGAAACGCCTCAAGCGCATTCCCGAGGGCGCCGGCAAGCTCGTCGTGCTCGAAGGGGTCTATTCGATGCTGGGCGACATTGCGCCGCTGAAGGAGATGATCGCGGTCGCCAAGGCGAACGGCGCGATGGTGCTGGTCGACGAAGCCCATTCGATGGGCTTCATCGGCCCCAACGGTCGCGGCGTCGCCGAGGACCAGGGCGTGCTCGACCAGGTCGACTTCGTCATCGGCACCTTTTCCAAGAGCGTCGGCACGGTCGGCGGCTTCTGCGTGTCGAACCACCCCAAGTTCGAGATCCTGCGGCTGGTCTGCCGGCCCTATGTCTTCACCGCCTCGCTGCCGCCCTCGGTGGTCGCGACCGCGGCGACGTCGATCCGCAAGCTCATGCACGCCGGCAACAAGCGCGCGCACCTGTGGGAGAATTCGCGCACGCTCCATGCGGGGCTGAAGCAGCGGGGCTTCCAGCTCGGCACCGAGGCACCGCAGAGCGCGATCATCTCGGTGATCATGCCCGACCTAGAGCGCGGCGCGGCGATGTGGGAAGCGCTGCTGAGGGAGGGGCTCTACGTCAACCTGGCGCGCCCGCCGGCGACGCCGGCCAACATGACGCTGCTGCGCTGCTCGCTCTGCGCCGAGCATTCGGCCGAGCAGGTACAGACGATCATCGGCATGTTCGAGCGCGCCGGCAAGGCAACCGGGATCATCTGAAGGCACAGCCCTGTCGATGGCGGTTCGCGCCGCCTGCGCGGGAATGACGCGTAGCGCTTCAGGGCAGCATGATCACGCTTTACGGCTTCGGCTTGATCCCTTCCGCCAGGACCGCCTTCGCCGCCGCGTTGAGCTGTCCGCTGCGCTTCTGGATTTCCGATCCGCATTCGGCCAGCAGGGTCCTGATCTGGGGGACCGTCATGCGACTGGCCTCGCGCCGCATGAGGGCGGTGAGGTCGATGTCGGGTGCGGCCCCGAACGCCTGTCCGGCGAAGAAGTTGGTGGCGATGGCGACCGCCTGGCTGGCCTGGGGGTTGCTGCCGCGGGGAGCGGCGCTGAAGGCGAGTATGCATTGCACGGAGCGGCTCGCCGTTGCCTCGTCGGCATAGGCCGAGGGAATGGCCGCAGCCAGCGACGCCGCAAGCGCGGCAGCGGCTAGAAGGGTTCGGGACATCGGCACGGGTTTCCTGCTTGAGGGGCGGAAGCGATCATAGGTCCGCAAAACCCGCAGGGAAAGCGATCGTTGCGCCGGACGGCGCATGGTCAGTTGATCGAGATCACCCCGTCGACCGCCCGCCATTCGCTGGGACCCAGCAGATGCTGGTGGGCTACGCGGACCGAGTGCAGCACCGCGTCGATCTCTCGGCGCCAGAAGTCGAGGTAGTCCTTCAGCACGGGGAAGCGCGGCGCGACATCGTAGTGCTGGAGGACGAAGAGCTGCAGCAGGCTCGGATGATCGGGCATGAAATAGTGAATCTGCACGGTGCTCAGGCCGTAGCCCTGCATCTGGCGAATGAAGTCTGCGCTTGCCATGCCCTCCTTACCCATCGGCTGGAAATCATGCTGCAACTGCGAATATTTGTCATGACAGGATAACAGTCAAGACTTTATGAAGCATGAATTCCGGCCACGGCTGCGGGTCAGTCGGCGAACTGCTTGGGGCGCCGCGGCACCGGCGGGCGGTGGTAGCTGACGTCGCTGCGGTCGCGCGCTGCCTGGCAGGGTTCCTCGGGACTATAGGCCGGGGGCAGGTCCTCGCCCACCCGGCTGGCCGGCACGTCGAACTTGCCCTCGATGATGCAGACGCGGTTGGCGATCTTCCATTGGCCGCCGCGCTTCTGGAAATGATCGACGTAGCGGCCGGTCGACATGAAGTTGGTCGGCCCGCCGGATATGCCGGTGAACAGGTAGTAGGTCTCGCAATAGGCATCGTCGCCCTGCAGGTCGCAGTGGTGGTTCAGCAGGCCATGCTGGCTCGACTGGAAGGCGCGCGTGGTCATGTTGGCCCATTCGATGAAATCGTCGGGCCGGCCGACATAGTTGCCGTGATCCTCTATCGCGTCGTCCCAATAGCAGGAACGGACCAGTTCGGTGTCCAGCCGGTCAAGCCCGCGCCCGTAGTTCTGCATGACCCGCCAGATCTCGGCGCGGTCGATTTCCTCGCGAAGCTTGCGTTCGAATTCGGCGTCCATCTGTCCTCTCCTGCTCCTGCTCCTGCGGCGCGCCGGGCAAGCCTGGTCGGCCGGCTTCCGGCTCGGCACCCATCGCGCCTCGGGGTTCGATCGATCGTGGCGGGAAACGGGCCCTGAAACAAGTCAGCGCGACGCAGGGCCGGCCAAAAACTCCAGCACCGGCGGCGCGATCAGCGGCCAGCGTTCGAAGCGGCCGCGCCGCGCGGCGATGTCGTTGGGGAAGGTGGAGACGTAGTTCCACTCCTGGTCGCCCCACGGCGGCTCGCGGAAGGTGCAGTTGGGCAGCAGCCCGGCCACCCATTCGCTGGTGCGCCGGGTGTGCGCCATGTCGCTCTTGCCGCTGCGGAACACCAGCACGGGCATCGTCAGCCGGGCAAAGTCCGCGGCGGTGAGCCCGGGCATCGGCGTATCGTCGCGATAGGTGAAGGCGGCCGCCCATTTCTGCATGACGGCGATGAATTCGTCGGGATCCTGGCGCAGCAGGATGTCGCGGATGCGCGGATTGCGGGCGATCTGGTCGGCCCAGCTCGGCAGCTCGGCCACGGCTTCCATGCCGCCCTTCGACGCGGCAGCAACCTGGTCGCCGCAATAGAACCAGGCGAGGCCGGCCAGGCCGATCGCGCCGCCCGACAGCCACCAGATGGCGATCTTCCGGACGTTCTCCGGCATGCGCGTGCCGATCATCAGCGAGATGCGCGAACCGGCCGAACCGCCGACCAGGGTGATGTCGCTGAGGCCCAGCTTGCGGATCAGGCCGGCACCGGCATCGGCGTTCATCACCGATTCGCTCGGCGCGGTGAAGGCGATGTCGGAGGCGCCGCAGCCCGGGCGATCCCACAGCAGTACGCGATAGCCGTTGTCGGCGAAGATCCGCGCCAGTTCCGGCACGCCGGCGGTATCGCGCGGATAGCGGCCGCCCGGCGTCAGCATCAGCGGCGGCGCGGCTGCGTCGCCGATCAGCTCGTAGTCGATCTCCAGCCCATCGACGTCGATGCGCGCCATGGCCTCTCCCTTCGGTCCCGTTCGCTTGTCTTGCCGGCTCGGTCAGGCCGATTCCAGCACCTTGCCGGTGCGGGTGCGGTTGTCCCAGCGGCCGAGGCCGTAGTCGCCCTTGATCGTGGTGCGGTACATGATGCGCGTGTCGGTCGGGTTGCTGCCCGAGACGGCGTGGAGCATGCGGGTGTTGTCCCAGATCACCATGTCGGTCGGCTTCCACTTGTGGTGGTAGCTGCACTTGCCGGCGAGCCCGGCGATCGTGCGGCAGACCTCGTCGAGCAGGGCGTCGCCTTCGGGCGTCTCGTCGCCGAGCACGCCTTCGGCCATGTATTGGGAGACGTGCAGGCACTTCTCGCCGGTCGGCCGCGTCCAGACCGCAGGGTGGATCGAGCGGGGCATGGCGTCGGCCTGCTCGGTGAATTCGCGGCTGGTCGGCTTGGGCTTGACCATGCGGTAGCCCTCCGGCCGCGCAAACTTCAGCTGATCGTATTGCGTGCTCAGCGTGTAGACGATGTCCTTGCCCTCGATCCGCGCGAGCAGGTCCTTGGGGAACTGGTTGTACAGCGCGATGCCGTCCATGAAGCCGGTGATGCCGCCCTCCTCGACGATCTCCATCGCCCGCAGCACGCCGGCGCGGTTGAGTTCGTCGTTGTAGCAATGGTCGAAGTGCCAGGGCAGCCAGTGCGTCAGCTGCTTGCCGCCGATCTCGACGATGCCGCCGTTGTCGGGCCGGGCCGCGATCTCGACCACTCCGGGCATGCGCGACGAATCGACGCGGGCCACCGACTTGACCGGGTGCTCCTTGAGCGGGCCGAAGCAGTTGCTGAGCGCGAGCTGCATGGCGTCGGAATTCTCGACCCCCTCGAACACGATCATGCCGTGCTCGATGAAAAGATCATCGATCTCCCGCCGGATTGCAGGATCTTCGAGGATCTCGAGCGTCAGCCCGCCGATGCGGACGCCGAAGGGCAGGTCGTCCTGCAGGGGGCGGACGTCGCTGAGCTTCCCGTGGCCGAGTGCCATTGCTGAAATTCTCCTGATGCGCTTGCGTCGATTATGTTACTATGTAATACTTCTTGTCGAATAGTAACATTCGCATGGATGGGTCGTGGCGGTCAAGCGGAGTTCGAGCGCATCGCGCATGCTCAAGGTCTTCGAACGGACCGCGGCGCTGCAGCCGATCGGGGTCAGCGCCCTCGCGCGCGAGATCGGCGCAGACAAGAGCGCGGTGCAGCGCGACCTGATGACTCTGGCCGATGCCGGCTGGATCCGTCCCGCTACCGGTGCCGGAACGGGCCAGTGGGAACTGACGCCCCATGTCCTGACGCTGGCGCGACCGCCGCACAGCAGCGGCAGCCTGCGCCAGCGTGCCCGCCTGGCGCTCGAGCGGCTGCGCAGCGATACCGGCGAGACCGCCTACCTGACGGTTCCCCACGGCGACCAGTTCGTCGTCCTCGACGCGCAGGAAAGCCGCCACATGCTGCGCATGGTGCCGCCGGTCGGCATGGTCGTGCCCGTCCGCGGCAGCGCTACGGCTCGCGCGATCCTGCCCTATCTTCCCGAAAGCGAGCAGGCGCGGCTGCTCGGCGAGCCGCTCTCCGACGGCATGCGCGGGGAATTCGCTGCTACCCGCAGCCGCGGCTATGCGCTGAACGACGGCGATATCGAGCCCAGCGCGGTTGCACTCGCCTCGGCCATCCTCGACCGCCAGGGCCAGCCGGTGGGCGCGCTTGTGTTGACCGGCCCGGCGGAACGGCTCGACCGCGCCCGGCGCGACGAGATCGGGCAGAAGCTCTACCGCGAGGCGCAGGCGACTTCGGAGATCCAGGGCTAGTCCGGTGACGCGCCCTCGCTACGGCCTGACCGGCCGACCGAGCCCCCCGCCGGCGCGGGAAATCAGATGGGGGCCGCCGCTTCGCACTTCTCGTTGGTTTCCTGCCCGCCGCCGGTCAGCGTGACCGCAGCGATGAAGCCGCCCACCACCAGCACGACGAAGCCTGCGGTGGCCAGGCCGAGGTACTTGTCGATGAACGCCTTGATCGGCGCACCGAACAGGCGGAACAGCACGCCCACCAGCATGAAGCTGATCGAGCGCGAAACCAGGCTGGCGAGAACGAAAGTGACCAGTGGCATTTCGATGAAGCCGGCGGTGATGGTCAGCAGCTTGAACGGGATCGGCGTCGCGCCCTTGATCATGATGATCTCGGCCCCGTACTCGCGCAGGTAGCAGGCCGCCTTGGGGAAGCTCTGCGTCAGGCCGAGCACGGCGAGAAGCTGGGTGCCGACGCTTTCGTAGACGAAGTGGCCGATCGCATAGCCGAGCAGCCCGCCCGCCACCGAGGCCAGGGTGGCGATCACGGCGAAGCGGATGGCTTTCCTCGGCTCGGCCAGGCACATGATCCCGAGCAGCGGATGGGGCGGCACGGGGAAGAAGCTGGCTTCGACGAAGGAGAAACCGGCAAGCCACCATTCGGCCCGCCGATCCGCCGCCTTGGCCATCGTCCAGTCGTAGAGGCGGCGCAGCATTCTTTTCGTTCCCCGCGGTTTGGCGCTGCATACCGACGGCATCGGCCAGGGGCAATAACCGGCCGGGCATTGTTTTCACCGTACCCTTTTGCGCTCGCGCCGCTTCCACCCGACCGGGACAGTCTCTATATGCACGGCCATGTCCTCGATCCGACCCTGGCGCGACATCGCGCGACGCAAGAGCCGCCAGATCATGGTGGGATCCGTAGCCGTCGGCGGCGACGCGCCGATCACGGTCCAGACCATGACCAATACGCCGACCGCAGATGCGGTCGCGACGATCGACCAGATCCGCCGCTGCGAAGACGCCGGCGCCGATCTCATTCGTGTTTCCTGCCCGGACGAGGACAGTACCGCCGCCTTCGGCGCGATCGCCCGTGCGGCGCGGGTGCCGCTGATCGCCGACATCCATTTCCACTACAAGCGCGCGCTCGAGGCGGCGGACGCGGGCGCCGCCTGCCTGCGCATCAATCCCGGCAATATCGGCAGCAGCGAGCGCGTGGCTGAGGTGGTCCGCGCCGCCAAGGCCAACGGCTGCGCGATCCGCATCGGCGTCAATGCCGGCAGCCTCGAGAAGGACTTGCTCGAAAAGTACGGCGAACCCTGCCCGGAAGCTCTGGTCGAAAGCGCGCTCGACCATATCAAGCTGCTGCAGGACCACGATTTCCATGAATACAAGGTGGCGGTGAAGGCCAGCGACGTGTTTCTCGCCGTCGCCGCCTACATGGGCCTTGCCGAAGCGGTCGACTGCCCGCTGCACCTCGGCATCACCGAAGCCGGCGGGCTGATCGGCGGCACGGTCAAGAGCGCCATCGGCATCGGCAACCTGCTCTGGGCCGGCATCGGCGACACCATCCGCGTCTCGCTTTCGGCCGAGCCCGAGGAGGAAGTCCGCGTCGGCTTCGAGATCCTCAAGAGCCTCGGCCTGCGCACCCGCGGCGTGCGCGTCGTCTCCTGCCCCAGCTGCGCGCGCCAGGGATTCGACGTGATCCGCACGGTCGAGGCGCTGGAAGCGCGGCTGCAGCACATCAAGACGCCGCTGTCGCTGTCGGTGCTCGGCTGCGTCGTCAACGGCCCGGGCGAGGCGCGCGAGACCGACATCGGCATCACCGGCGGCGGCAACGGCAAGCACATGGTCTACCTCTCGGGCGTGACCGACCACCATGTGACCAGCGAGGCCATGCTCGACCATATCGTGTCGCTGGTGGAAGCCAAGGCGGCGGAGCTGGAAGGGCAAGCGGCGGCCGCGGAATAGATCGTCGTCCCAACCTGGCGAGCATGCCAAACGAGCAGCTTTGCGAAGCGGTAACCCCGCCCTGCTAGACCCCACGCCATGCAACGGCTCGTCGTGCCCACCCTGATACTTGTCTTCGTGATGCTCGTCGGCGGTCAGTTCCTGCGTTCATCGGCCGAAGGCATGCACGAGCAACAGCCGCGCCCGCCGTCCGCAGCCGCGGCCGAGCCGAGCGGCTTCGCCGCGGCCGAGACCGTGCTCGAGCGCGATTCGTCCGGACAGTTTCTCCTCGAGGCGCGAGTGAACGGCGAGGAGGCCCAATTCATCGTCGATACCGGCGCCGATATCGTCGCACTCGCTCCGGCGGAGGCCGAGCGGCTCGGCATCGACGTCGCTGCCGACGACTACCAGCCGATCCTGCGCACCGCTTCGGGAGTGGGCAAGGGCGCGCCGGTCAGGCTCGACCGCTTCGAACTCGGCGAGGAGGAACTCCGCGACGTGGGCGCCGTTGTCGTCGAGGGGCTGGGGGTGAACCTGCTCGGCCAATCGGTACTGCGGCGTCTCGGCCGGGTGGAGCTGCAGGGCGACCGGATGGTTATCGAGCATCGCTGAGGCGGCAAGCGCCTCTCGCCGATCGCAATGCTTGCCGCCGCTGAAATCCAGTCCGTTCGCTGGCTTCCCCGCGTAGGCGGGGACCTCGTTCCTTTACAGGGCCATGTCTGCAGCCGACCGAGGCCCGTGCGCGACCTACAGGGGATCAGAACGCGAAATTTACCCGCACCTGCTGCCGCTGCCGGCGCATCGCGAAGGCGACCGCACCAAAGCCGAGGATCATCAGCGCCCAGGTAGCGGGTTCAGGGACAGCGTTATCGATACGGAACGCGTAGTTTATGAAAGTGCTGCCCCTGGCGTTGTCGCGGATATAGGCCGAAGCGGCGGCATCAGGGTCGCCAAAGGGATAGCCGCTGGTCGGTCCATAGAACTGCCCCAGATACTTGCTCGAATAGTTTTCGGCGAGGATCGAGCCGCCATTCCCTTGATTGCCCGTATAGCCGATGACCGAATACCAAGCCATATTGTTGATATTCGCAGCATTGCTGTCGAGCGTGGAAATGGCGTAGTCACTGGCCGCGCCGCCGAAAAGCAAGGCGGCGGCTTCTTGGCCGGTATAGGCCAGGGGACCGTTCGGCGGCGAGATGGTCCAGTCCAGGCCCTCGTCGACCTGCCAGCTACCGACATAGACGTATGCCGCATGTGCGGGCGCGGCGAGCGTCAAAGCGGCCGCGCTCGCGACAGTCGCGAACAAAACGCGGGATATTGCCATGTAACTACCCCCGGGTAAGATTGGTGCCCGGCGGGGGCCGGGCATGATCCCAAATCCTAAGAGATGTTAAGCAAAAACCCCTACGCCCTTCAAGAGCGAATGTCGTCTCCATTCCAACTTTGAAGCGCGATAGGTCGTCGGGTGGCCTATTGCTCGCCCTCGCCGTCACCATCGGGCTTCAGCAGGTAGTCGCCCGCATCGGCGTCGGTGCCGTGGGTCTCGCCTTCGTAGGCCGCGAGCGGATCGTCGCCGATCGCCGCTTCGGGGCCCTGGGCGAGCTCCGCCGCGTGCTCTTCGGCCGCGCTTTGCGGGGCGATGAGCGATTCCTGCAGCTTGCGGTACTGCGCGCGCAGCGCGGCATCGCGGCTGGAGGCGGCGACGCGCAGGCGGTTCATGCCGGCGCCGGTGCCCGCCGGGATCAGCCGGCCGACGATCACGTTCTCCTTGAGGCCGATCAGCGAATCGCGCTTGCCCTCGACCGCGGCCTGGGTGAGCACGCGGGTGGTCTCCTGGAACGAGGCCGCCGAGATGAAGCTGCGCGTCTGCAGGCTCGCCTTGGTGATGCCGAGCAGCACGGGCTTGCCTTCCGCGAACTTCTGGTCGGGCGCGAGCTTCGCGTTGAACTCGTTCATCTCCTCGAAGTCGATCTGCTCGCCCGGCAGCAGCGTGGTGTCGCCGCCGTCGGTGATCTCGACCTTCTGCAGCATCTGGCGAACGATCACCTCGATGTGCTTGTCGTTGATCTTCACGCCCTGCAGTCGATAGACTTCCTGGATTTCCGAGACGAGGTACTCGGCCAGCGCCTCGACGCCCAGGACTTCCAGGATGTCGTGCGGATCGGGGCTGCCCGAGATCAGGTTGTCGCCCTTCTTGACCCAGTCGCCTTCCTGGACGTCGATCACCTTGGCCTTGGGGATCAGGTACTCGACCGGATCGCCTTCCTCGGGAACGATCGCGATCTTGCGCTTGGCCTTGTAGTCGCGCACGAATTCGACGCGGCCCGAGACCTTGGCGATGATCGCGTTGTCCTTGGGACGGCGTGCTTCGAACAATTCGGCGACGCGCGGCAGACCGCCGGTGATGTCGCGGGTCTTGGCGGCTTCACGCGATGCGCGGGCCAGCACGTCGCCGGCCTCGACCCGCTGGCCGTCCTCGACCGACAGCGTCGTGCCCGGAGCGAGCATATAGCGCGCCGCTTCGCCCGAAGCCTCGTCGAGCAGCGTGATCCGCGGCCGCAGGTCGTCCTTCTTGGAACGGCCGGTGGAACGGTTCTCGGTGACAACGCGGCTGGTCATGCCGGTGGCTTCGTCGGTCTGCTCGGTCAGCGTGCGGCCGTCGAGCAGGTCCTGGTACTTCACCACGCCCGAGCTTTCGGTGATGATCGGCAGGGTGAACGGATCCCACTCGGCCAGGCGGTCGCCTTCGTTGACGATGGCGCCGTCCTCGTGGAGCAGGTGCGTGCCGTAGGGCACGCGGTGGATAGCCCGCTCGCGCCCGTCGGTGTCGATCACCACGATCTCGCCGTTGCGGGCGAGGCTGAGGCGCCGGCCGCGCTTGTCGACGATGGTCGGGATGTCGCGGTACTTGACCGAACCGTCGCAGATCGATTCGAGATGCGAAGTCTCGTTGACCTGCGCCGCGCCGCCGATGTGGAAGGTCCGCATGGTCAGCTGGGTGCCCGGCTCGCCGATCGACTGGGCGGCGATGACGCCCACGGCTTCGCCGATGTTGACCGGGGTGCCGCGGGCGAGGTCACGCCCGTAGCACTTGCCGCAGACGCCCTGCTGGGCCTCGCAGACCAGCGGCGAGCGGATGCGCGCCGCCTGGATGCCGGCAGCCTCGATCCGGGCGACCGCAGGCTCGTCGAGCAGCGTGCCCGAGGAGACGAGCAGGTTGCCGTCCTTGTCGGACAGGTCCTCGGCCAGGGTGCGGCCGAGGATGCGCTCGCTGAGCGAGGCGATGGTCGAGCCGCCCTGCACGATCGCGCGCATTTCCAGCGCGCGCTCGGTGCCGCAGTCCTCGATCACCACAACGCAGTCCTGCGACACGTCGACGAGGCGGCGAGTCAGGTACCCCGAGTTCGCCGTCTTGAGCGCGGTGTCGGCCAGGCCCTTGCGGGCGCCGTGCGTCGAGTTGAAGTATTCGAGGACGGTCAGGCCTTCCTTGAAGTTCGAGATGATCGGCGTCTCGATGATCTCGCCCGAAGGCTTGGCCATGAGGCCGCGCATGCCGGCGAGCTGCTTCATCTGCGCCGGGCTGCCGCGGGCGCCGGAATGGCTCATCATGTAGATCGAGTTGACCGGCTTCTCGCGGCCGTTCTCGTCGATCGGCGTCGCCTTGATCTCGTCCATCATGGCCGCCGCCACCTGGTCGCCGCAGCGGCTCCAGGCGTCGACCACCTTGTTGTACTTTTCCTGCTGGGTGATGTGGCCGTCCTGGTACTGCTGCTCGTATTCGGCGACCAGCACCTTGGTCTGCTCGACCAGCTCCACCTTGCTGTCGGGGATGATCATGTCATCCTTGCCGAAGCTGATCCCCGCCTTGAAGGCGTTGCGGAAGCCGAGGCTCATGATCGCGTCGGCGAACAGCACCGTGTCCTTCTGGCCGGTGTGGCGATAGACCTGGTCGATGACGTCGCCGATCTCCTTCTTGGTGAGAAGGCGATTCACGATCTCGAACGGGACCTTGTGGCTCTTGGGCAGGCATTCGCCGATCAGCATGCGGCCCGGCGTGGTCTCGAAGCGCTTCATGAACTCCTGGCCCTGCTCGTCGGTCTGCGGCACGCGGGCCACGATCTTCGTATGCAGGGTCACGGCGCCGACTTCGAGCGCCTGGTGCACTTCGGCCATGTCGGACAGCAGCATGCCTTCGCCGGGCTCGCCCTGGCGGTCCATCGACAGGTAGTAGAGGCCCAGGACCATGTCCTGCGACGGCACGATGATCGGCTTGCCGTTGGCGGGCGAGAGGATGTTGTTGGTCGACATCATCAGCACGCGCGCTTCCAGCTGGGCCTCGAGGCTCAGCGGGACGTGGACGGCCATCTGGTCACCGTCGAAGTCGGCGTTGAAGGCCGAGCAGACCAGCGGGTGCAGCTGGATCGCCTTGCCTTCGATCAGCACCGGCTCGAACGCCTGGATGCCGAGGCGGTGGAGCGTCGGCGCGCGGTTCAGCAGCACCGGATGCTCGCGGATCACCTCATCGAGGATGTCCCAGACTTCCTTGCGTTCCTTTTCGACCCACTTCTTCGCCTGCTTCAAGGTCATCGACAGGCCCTTGGCATCGAGCCGGGCGTAGATGAACGGCTTGAACAGCTCGAGCGCCATCTTCTTCGGCAGGCCGCACTGGTGCAGCTTGAGCTCGGGACCGGTCACGATCACCGAACGACCCGAATAGTCGACGCGCTTGCCGAGCAGGTTCTGGCGGAAGCGGCCCTGCTTGCCCTTGAGCATGTCGGACAGCGACTTCAGCGGCCGCTTGTTGGCGCCGGTGATGACGCGGCCGCGGCGGCCGTTGTCGAACAGCGCGTCGACCGCTTCCTGCAGCATGCGCTTTTCGTTGCGCACGATGATGTCGGGCGCGCGCAGCTCGATCAGGCGCTTGAGGCGGTTGTTGCGGTTGATGACGCGGCGGTAGAGGTCGTTGAGGTCCGAGGTCGCGAAGCGGCCGCCGTCGAGCGGCACCAGCGGGCGCAGCTCGGGCGGGATCACCGGCACGACGTCGAGGATCATCCACTCGGGACGGTTGCCCGAATCGATGAAGCTCTCGACGACCTTGAGGCGCTTGATGATCTTCTTGGGCTTGAGCTCGGACTTGGTGGTGGCGAGCTCCTGCAGCAGGTCCTCGCGCTCCTGCACGAGGTCGAGGCTCATCAGCATGTGCTTGACCGCCTCGGCGCCGATGCCGGCCGAGAAGCTGTCCTCGCCGTATTCGTCCTGGTAGTCGTAGAGCTCGTCCTCGCTGAGCAGCTGGTACTTCTCGAGCGGCGTCAGGCCGGGCTCGATGACCACGTAGCTTTCGAAGTAGAGGATGCGCTCGAGCTGCTTGAGCTGCATGTCGAGCAGCAGGCCGATGCGGCTCGGCAGCGACTTCAGGAACCAGATGTGCGCGACCGGGGCGGCCAGCTCGATGTGGCCCATGCGCTCGCGCCGCACCTTGGTGACGGTCACCTCGACGCCGCACTTCTCGCAGACGACGCCCTTGTACTTCATGCGCTTGTACTTGCCGCACAGGCACTCGTAGTCCTTCACCGGGCCGAAGATGCGCGCGCAGAACAGGCCGTCGCGCTCGGGCTTGAAGGTGCGGTAGTTGATCGTCTCCGGCTTCTTGATCTCGCCGAAGGACCAGGACCGGATGCGCTCGGGAGACGCCAGACCGATCTGGATCTGGTCGAAAGTCTCGGGCTTGGTCATCTGGTTGGTGAATTTGCTCAGTTCGTTCATGGGTTCATACCCTCTTTGAAATCTCGAATATCGAGGCTCCGCCGCCTCAACAAAGACCCGTCATGCTGAACTTGTTTCAGCAGCCATCAAGCCTTGCGCTCCATCGTTCCGTTCCAAACGCAAGGGCGCCGTCATTGCGCCCCACCGGACGCTGCCAGGTGGGGAGAAATGGCTCCTGAACCAAGTTCAGGATGACGGCAGGAGGCGACGTGGCGACCATCACTCCGCAGCCTGCGCGAAGCCGTCGTCTTCCTCGCCGTCGGCCAGCGACGACAGTTCGACGTTGAGGCCCAGCGAGCGCATTTCCTTGACCAGCACGTTGAAGCTCTCGGGAATGCCGGCCTCGAAGGTGTCGTCGCCCTTGACGATCGCCTCGTAGACCTTGGTGCGGCCGACGACGTCGTCGGACTTCACCGTCAGCATTTCCTGCAGCGTGTAGGCCGCGCCGTAGGCCTGGAGCGCCCAGACCTCCATTTCGCCGAAGCGCTGGCCGCCGAACTGCGCCTTGCCGCCCAGCGGCTGCTGGGTGACGAGGCTGTAGGGGCCGATCGAGCGGGCGTGGATCTTGTCGTCGACGAGGTGGTGGAGCTTCAGCATGTAGATGTAGCCCACGGTGACCTTGCGGTCGAAGGCCTCGCCGGTGCGCCCGTCGTAGAGCACCACCTGGCCCGAGGTGTCGTAGCCGGCCTTGGCGAGCATGGCCGACACGTCGGCCTCGCGCGCGCCGTCGAACACCGGGGTGCCCATCGGCACGCCGTTCTTCAGCAGCTCGGCCATCTCGACGATCTCCGACTGGGAGCGCGCCTCGATCTCGGCGTGATAGTTCTCGCCGTAGATGTCCTTCAGCTTGTCGACCACCGCCGCTGGGGGAGCTGCGGCTTCCGGGTTGGGATTGGCCTGGCGCCATTCCTCGAGCGCGGCAGTGACCTGCTGGCCGAGGCCGCGCGCGGCCCAGCCGAGGTGAGTCTCGAAGATCTGCCCGACGTTCATGCGCGAAGGCACGCCCAGCGGGTTCAGCACGATGTCGACCGGAGTGCCGTCTTCCAGGAAGGGCATGTCCTCGGCCGGCAGGATGCGGCTGATGACGCCCTTGTTGCCGTGGCGGCCGGCCATCTTGTCGCCCGGCTGCAGCTTGCGCTTCACCGCGACGAAGACCTTGACCATCTTGAGCACGCCGGGAGCCAGCTCGTCGCCGCGCTCCAGCTTCTCCTTGCGGTCCTCGAACTTCTCCTGGATCGCCTTGACGGTCTCGTCGTACTGCGCCTTGACCGCCTCGAGCTGCGCCTGGCGGCCGTCGTCGGCGACGGCGAACTTCCACCACTCGTGCTTCTCGACTTCTTCCAGGTTCTCGATCGAGATCGTATCGCCCTTCCTGAAGCCCTTGGGCGCGGCGGCGGCGACCTGGCCGATCAGCATCTCGCGCAGCCGGTTGTAGGTCGCGCGGTTGAGGATCGCGCGTTCGTCCTCGCGGTCCTTGGCGAGGCGTTCGATTTCCTCGTTCTGGATCGCGCGGGTACGGTCGTCGATCTCGATGCCGTGGCGATTGAACACGCGCACCTCGACGATCGTGCCCGAGACGCCCGGCGGCAGGCGGAGCGAAGTGTCGCGCACGTCGCTGGCCTTCTCGCCGAAGATCGCGCGCAGCAGCTTCTCTTCCGGAGTCATCGGGCTTTCGCCCTTCGGCGTGATCTTGCCGACCAGGATGTCGCCCGGGTGCACTTCGGCGCCGATGTAGACGATGCCCGCCTCGTCGAGGTTGCGCAGCGCTTCCTCGCCGACGTTGGGGATGTCGCGGGTGATGTCCTCGGGCCCGAGCTTGGTGTCGCGGGCCATGACCTCGAACTCCTCGATGTGGATCGAGGTGAAGACGTCGTCCTTGACGATCCGCTCGGAGATGAGGATCGAGTCCTCGTAGTTGTAGCCGTTCCACGGCATGAAGGCGACGAGGCTGTTGCGGCCCAGCGCCAGTTCGCCCAGCTCGGTCGAAGGACCGTCGGCGATGATGTCGCCGGCCTCGACCACTTCGCCCACCTTCACCAGCGGACGCTGGTTGATGCAGGTGTTCTGGTTGGAACGCTGGAACTTCTGCAGCGTGTAGATGTCGACGCCCGACTGGCCGGGCTCGATGTCGCCGGCCGCACGGATGACGATGCGGGTGGCGTCGACCTGGTCGATCACGCCGCCGCG
>CAUJJI010000049.1 GCA_963205265.1 Pseudomonadota bacterium | reverse complement strand
GGATCACACGATTGTCCCTCACGGCCGTCCCACCCTTTGTATCTCCCACTCCAGTTCGACGCCCTGCGTCTCGCGCACCCGGCGCCGCACTTCCTCGCCCAGCGCCTCGATCTCGGTGCTGGTGGCATCGCCGGTGTTGATGAGGAAATTGGTATGTTTCTCGCTGACCTGCGCGCCGCCCAGGGCGAGGCCGCGGCAGCCCGCGGCGTCGACCAGTTCCCAGGCCTTCCTGCCGGGCGGATTCTTGAAAGTCGATCCGCCGGTCCGGCTGCGCAGCGGCTGCGAGGCCTCGCGCGAAGCGCCGATGCGGTCCATTTCCGCCTGGATCGCCGCCGGCTCGCCCGGGCGGCCGCGGAATCGCGCGGAAACGACGATCGCGCCTTCGGGAAGCTCGGAATGGCGGTAGCTGTAGCCCAGTTCCGCCGCCGGCAGCGTCCACAAGGCGCCCGAGCGCAGCACGACGTCGCAATCGACCAGGATGTCCTTGACCTCGCCGCCGTAGGCGCCGCCGTTCATCCGCACGAAGCCGCCGACCGTGCCCGGGATCGAGCGCAGGAATTCCAGCCCGGCGATCCCCGCGTCGCGCGCAGTCGAGGAGACGAGGATGCCGCTGGCCCCGCCACCACAGTCGAGCGTCGTCGCATCGGTTCTCTCGACCTTAGCGAAGGCCTTGCCCAGCCGGACCACTACGCCGGGAACGCCGCCGTCGCGGACGATCAGGTTCGATCCCAGCCCCAGCGCCATCACCGGCGTCGCCGGATCGAGATCGCGCAGGAACTGCTGCAGGTCGGCGATATCCCTGGGCTCGAACAGCCATTCGGCCATGCCGCCGCTCTTGAACCAGACCAGCGGCGCGAGCGGGGCGTCGGGCGTGAGCTTGCCTGCCGTGGTCGGCAGCGTCGCGGCCATCATCCGCCCCTCCGCGCGCGTACCGCGTCGGCGAGGCCTGCCGCCCACTTGGTGATGTCGCCGGCGCCGAGGCAGACGACCATGTCGCCCGCCTGCAGGCTCTGCGCCAGCACTTCGGCCAGGGCATCGGGTCCGGCGATCGCCTGCGCGGCGCGATGGCCGCGCGCCTTCAGCCCGGCGACCAGGGCATCGGCGTCGACGCCGGGAATCGGCTGCTCGCCGGCAGGATAGACCGGCGCGACATAGACCACGTCGGCATCGTTGAAGGCGCTCTGGAATTCCTCCATCAGGTCGCGGAGGCGCGTGAAGCGGTGCGGCTGGGCGACGGCGATCACCCGCCCGGTCACGCCCTCGCGCGCGGCGGCGAGCACGGCGCGGATTTCCACCGGGTGGTGGCCGTAGTCATCGATGATCGCCGCGCCGGCCACTTCGCCGACCTTGGTGAAGCGGCGCTTGACCCCGCCGAACTTGGCAAAGCCGGTGCGGATCACTTCGTCCGGGCAGCCCATCTCGACCGACACGGCGACGGCGGCCAGCGCGTTCTGGACGTTGTGGCGGCCCGGCATCGGCAGCTCGATGCCCTCGATCCGGCGGAAGCTGCCGTCGCGCTCGCGGATCGCGGCGTCGAAGCGGTTGCCGCCGGGGATCGGCACGACATGCTCGCCACGCACATCGGCCTGGGCCGAGAAGCCGTAGGTGATGACGCGCCGGTCGCGCACCTTGGAGATCACCGCCTGGACTTCGGGATGGTCGATGCAGAGGACGGCGGCGCCGTAGAACGGGACGTTCTCGATGAATTCGACGAAGGCGTCCATGACCGCGTCGAAGCTGCCGTAGTGGTCGAGATGCTCGGGATCGATGTTGGTGACGACGGCGATCGTCCCGTCGAGCCGCAGGAAGCTGCCGTCGCTCTCGTCCGCCTCGACCACCATCCAGTCGCTGGCGCCGAGCCGGGCGTTCGAGCCGTAGCTGTTGATGATGCCGCCGTTGATCACTGTCGGGTCGACCCCGCCGGCGTCGAGCAGGCAGGCGATCATCGAGGTCGTCGTCGTCTTGCCGTGAGTGCCGGCGACGGCGACCGTGTTCTTGAGCCGCATCAGCTCGGCCAGCATCTCGGCGCGCCGGACGACGGGGATGCGGCTTTCGAGAGCGGCGGCGACTTCGGGATTGTCGCGCTTTACCGCGGTCGAGATGACCACGACCGCGGCCTCGCCGATGTTCTCGGCGGCATGGCCGATCATCACCTTGATGCCGCGCTTGCGCAGCCCTTCGACGACATAGCCTTCGGCGATGTCGGAACCCTGCACGGTGTAGCCGAGGTTGTGCATCACCTCGGCGATGCCCGACATGCCGATCCCGCCGATGCCGACGAAATGGATCGTGCCGATGTCGGTGGCGACGCCTTTCACTCCGCCCCCTCCATCGCCAGGGCTTCCTTGCCCTGGGTAGCGACCGTGCCGGCCACCCGGATCACGTCCATCAGCGGCGCGCCGCCGAAGCTTTCGACCAGGTCAGCCAGGTCCGCGGCGGCCTTGGGATAGCCGCAGTTCCACGCGGCATGGGCGGCGTTCGCCAGCGTCTCGGGATGCTTGGCCATGGCCTGGATCTGCTTGGCGAGCTCCACCGCCGTGAACTTCTCCTGGCGGATCGACCGGGCCCCGCCGGCCGCGACGATCTCGCGGGTATTGGCGGCCTGGTGATCGTCGGTGGCGATCGGCAGCGGCACCAGGATGGCGGGGCGGCCGACCGCGGTCAGCTCGGCGATGGTGGAAGCCCCGGCGCGACCGATGAACAGGTGCGTATCGGCCAGCCGCTCGGCCATGTCCTCGAAATAGGTGGCGAGCTCTGCCGGGATGTCGTGCCCGGCATAGCGGCCGCGCACCGCATCGATATCTTCCGGCCGGCACTGCTGCGTCACCTGCAGCCGCGAGCGCAGCGCCGCGGGCAGCATGGCAAGGCCGTCGGGCACCACTTCGGACAGCACCCGGGCGCCCTGGCTGCCGCCGGTGACGAGGATGCGCAGCAGCCCTTCGGCAGTGAACGGCGGGAACGGCTGGTCGCGCAGCTCGAGCACGTCTTCGCGTACCGGGTTGCCGACGAGATGGACCTTGTCGGCGAATTTCGGCGCGAGGCGGTCGACCTGGCGATAGGCGGTGGCGATGGCGTTCACCCGGCCCGCCAGGAAGCGGTTGACGCGCCCCAGCACCGCGTTCTGCTCATGGATCACCGACGGCACCCCGGCCGAGGTCGCCGCCAGCAGCGCCGGCAGCGCCGGATAGCCGCCGAAGCCGACGACCGCCGAGGGATCGAAGCTTTCGAACAGGCGCAGCGCCATGCGCCGGCCTTCGAGGATCGCCTGCCCCCCTTTCAGCCAGCTCAGCGGGTTCCTGCCCTCGAGCCGCCCGGCCGGCAGGACATGCGCGGTCAGCGTCGCGGGCTTGCCGGGTATGGCGGCTCCGCGGGCATCGGTGATGAGCGCGACGTGGTGGCCGCGCTGCTCCAGCTCGCGGGCCAGGGCGAAGGCGGGGATGAGATGGCCGCCGGTGCCTCCGGCGGCGAGCACGTAGTGGCGGCTGACGGCGCTCATGTCCGGTCTCCGGTGTCGCGGAAGGAGAAACGCTCGCGCTTGATGAAGGGATTGCGGCGCGTGATGGCCAGCAGCAGGCCGATGCCGAGGCACAGCGCCACGGTCGACGAGCCGCCGTAGCTGATCAGCGGCAGGGTCATCCCCTTCGACGGGAACAGCTGCAGGTTGACGAGGATGTTTATGAAGGCCTGCCCGCCGATCTGCGCGGTGAGGCCGGCGGCGGCGAGGACCGTGAACAGGTCCTCTTCCTCGACCAGCCTCAGCAGTACACGGACCACCAGCGCGAGATAGAGGACGACGATGACGGCGCAGGCGAGCAGGCCGAATTCCTCGCCGATCACCGAGAAGATGTAGTCGGTATGGGCTTCCGGCAGCGACAGCTTGCGCGTGCCCAGCCACAGGCCGCTGCCGGTCCAGCCGCCGGCCAGCAACGTCCGCTGGGCCAGGTCGACCTGGTCGTAGGCGGTGCCGCCGCCCAGGAAGGCGTCGATGCGGTGCCGGGCGTTGTCGTAGAGGAAATAGGTCGCGGTCACGGCGACCACGCCGGCCGCGCCGACATAGGCGACCTTGCGCATCGACAGCCCCGACAGCAGCACCAGCACGAACCAGACGCCGCCGAACAGGATGGTCGAACCGAAGTCCGGCTGCAGCATCAGCAGGGCGGCGACCAGCCCCATCAGCCCGATGCTGACTTCCACCACCGGCAGGTTGGGATCGCGCACTCGCCACGACAGGATCCAGGCGAGGCCGATGGCGAAGGCCGGCTTGAGGAACTCCGACGGCTGCAGCGACACGCCGACGTTGAGCCAGCGCCGCGCGCCGTTCACCTCGCTGCCGACCAGCGGCACCAGCATCAGCGCGACGATCATCGCCCCGGCCAGCAGGATGCCGAAGCGGCGGGCGGTATCCTTGGGGAGCAGCGAGGCGCCGAACATCGCCACGAGGCCCAGCGCCTGCCAGCGGACATGCAGCGCGAAGAAGTGCAGGTCGCCCAGCGTCTGGTGGGCGGTCGACAGCCGGTTGGCGCTGGCCGGCGAGGCGGCGGCGACGGCAGCGGTGCCGATCGCCATCAGCGTCAGCACCAGGAACAGCAGGGTGCGGTCGATCTCGCGCCACCAGATGGCAAATTCGCTCCGCCGCGTACGGCGCATGTGCTGTCCGCCGGAACTGCGCGGCAAGCCGATCTCGGGCGGGAGCGGTTGCGTGGCCATCAGTGCGCCCCTCCGGCCGCGGGCTCTTCGGCGGTCAGCGCCTCGACGATCTGGCGGAAGGCATCGCCCCGCGCCTCGTAGTCGCGGAACTGGTCGAAGCTCGCGCAGGCTGGCGACAGCATGACGACGTCGCCGGGCCTGGCCTCGGCGATCGCCTGGCGGATCGCCTCGGCCATCATCTCGCTGCGCCGGACCGGCATGTGGGGCGCCAGCAGCTCGGCGAAAAGGGGGCCGGCATCGCCGATGGTATAGGCGGCGGCGACATTGCCGAACCAGGGCGCGCATTCGTCGAGCCGGTCGCCCTTGGGCAGGCCGCCGACGATCCAGTGGATGCGCCTGTGCGGACCGGACGGACCCTGGGCGGGAGGGAAGGCCGCCAGCGCGGGCGCCGCCGACGCCGGATTGGTGGCCTTGCTGTCGTTGATGAACAGCACGCCGCCCGCCTCGGCCACGCGCTCCATGCGATGCGGCAGGCCGCGGAAAGTGGGCAGCGCCGGTTTCCATTGCCCGCGGCTGAGGCCCAGCGCCTCGACCAGCGCTACCGCCACCGCGGCGTTCTGCAGGTTGTGCGGGCCCTGGAGCGAAGGCCAGTCGCGCTGCAGCTCGGCGATGTCCGCCCCGTCGACAAGGTGGACGAAGCCCGGCGCGTGGCAGCGCTTTTCGCGCGCGGCGATCGCCAGGGTCTCGGCGTCGCCCATGCCGAACACGGCATGATGGCGGTCGCCCTGCATCTCGAACAGCCGGGCTTTCGCGGCGACGTAGCTGTCGAAGCCGTCGTAGCGGTCGAGATGGTCGGGAGTGATGTTGAGCAGTGCGGCCGCCTCGCAATCGAGGCTGCGGGTCAGGTCGATCTGGTAGCTCGACAGCTCGAGCACATAGACCCCGCCGGCCGGCAGCGGCTCCTGCCCCAGGATCGGCAGGCCGATGTTGCCGCCCATGCGGGTCGGGATCGCCGCGCTCTTGAGCAGGTGGTGGACCAGCGAGGTCGTCGTCGACTTGCCGTTGGTGCCGGTGATGCCGACGACGCGATGGGCCGGCAGTGCCGCGCGCGCCTGCGCGAACAGCTCGATATCGCCGATGATCGGGACGCCCGCCGCAGCCGCCGCTTCGCTGATCGGATGGTGATTGAGCGGCACGCCCGGAGAGACGACCACGCCGTCGTAGCCGGACAGGTCGGCATGGACCGGATCGGCCAGCTCGACGCGGCCCTCAAGGCCGCTGCGCGGCTCTTCCCGGCTGTCCCAGGCCATGACCCAGGCGCCGCTGCCGAGCAGCGTCTCGACCGCGGCAAGACCCGAGCGGGCGAGGCCGAGAACGGCATATCGCTTTCCGGCAAAGGCGTCCGAGAGGATCATCGCCGGGCGATCACCTCAGCTTCAATGTCGCCAGGCCGAGCACGGCGAGGACGATGGAGATGATCCAGAAGCGGATGACGACGGTGGATTCGGCCCAGCCCAGCTGCTCGAAATGATGGTGGATCGGCGCCATGCGGAACACCCGCTTGCCGGTACGCTTGAAGAAGAAGACCTGGATGATGACCGAGGCCGCCTCGAGCACGAACAGCCCGCCGACGATCGCCAGCACGATCTCGTGATGCGCGGCGACGGCGATGGCGCCGAGCGCTCCGCCCAGCGCCAGGCTGCCGGTGTCGCCCATGAACACCGCCGCCGGCGGCGCGTTGAACCACAGGAAGGCCAGCCCCGCACCCATGATCGCGGTGCACAGTATCGCCAGCTCGCCCGCCCGCGGCACATGCGGGATGCCGAGGTAGGTCGCGAAGTCGACGCGTCCGGCGAGATAGGCGATGATCGCAAAGGCCCCGGCGGCGATGACCACCGGCATGGTGGCAAGGCCGTCGAGCCCGTCGGTCAGGTTGACCGCATTGCCGGCGCCGACGATCACCACCGCCGCGAAGACGTAGTAGAACGGCCCCAGCGGGATATAGCGGCCCGACAGGAACGGCACGTAGAGGTTGGTGCTGATCTGGCTGACGATGATCCAGGCGGCGATGCCGGCGACGACGAATTCCAGCAGCAGGCGGACGCGCCCCGGCACGCCCTTGTGGCTGCGCTTGGTCACCTTGTCGTAGTCGTCGAGGAAGCCGATCGCTCCGAAGCCCACCGTCACCGCCAGGCAGGCCCAGACGAAGGGATTGGTCAAGTCCATCCACAGCAGCATGGAAACGACCAGC
Organism: Pseudomonadota bacterium; assembly: GCA_963205265.1. Classification (GTDB taxonomy): domain Bacteria; phylum Pseudomonadota; class Alphaproteobacteria; order Sphingomonadales; family Sphingomonadaceae; genus Novosphingobium. The sequence goes on along the minus strand of CAUJJI010000049.1, from coordinate 18,795 downwards.
GCGGTCAGGATCATCAGCCCGCCCATGGTCGGCGTGCCGCGCTTGGCGAGATGGGTCTTGGGTCCGTCCTCGCGGATCGGCTGGCCCTTGCCCTGGCGCACGCGCAGCATGCTGATGAAGCGCGGCCCGATCAGCAGGCCGATGACCAGCGCGGTCATCAGCGCGGCGCCGGCGCGGAAAGTCTGGTAGCGGATGAGGTTCGCCACACCTTCGAAATGGAAATACTCGGCGATCAGATAGAGCATCGCGTCGCGATTCCTAACCTTGCTGGCTGGCGAGCGCTGCCACCAGGGCCCCGAGGCCCACCGAATTCGAACCCTTCACGAGAACCGCGTCGCCGCGTTCCAGACCGAATTGCCGCAGCGCGTCCTGAGCGTCCTTCACCGTGGCGCAATGCGCGAAGCGCGGCGTCTTGCCAAGCGTTCCTGCCGGGGATTTCCCCAGTTCGTCCGCCAGCGCCCTCATCTCGTCGCCGACCAGCACGGCGAAGTCGACGCCTGCCGCCAGCAGCGGGCCGGCCAGGGCGGCGTGGAAGCCGGGCGCGTGGCTGCCCAGCTCTTTCATCGCCCCGAGCACGGCGATCCGGCGGCGGGCGGGCGTTGTGCCCAGCTGCGCCAGCGTCGCCCGCATCGAGGCGGGGTTGGCGTTGTAGCTTTCGTCGATCAGCAGCGCCTCGCCGCCTTCGGCCGGGATCTCGACGCGGGCGCCGCGGCCTGCGAGCCCTTCCATCTCACCGAGCGCCACGCCGGCCGCGCCGAGGTCGCCGCCCGCGGCCCGCACCGCCGCCATCACCGCCAGCGAATTGATCACCCAGTGGTCGCCCGGCGAAGCCACGGTGTAGCACAGCCGGCGATCGCCCATGTCGGCGGTGACCAGCGAGCCGCCGTTGGCCGCCGGCACCGCGTCGAGCAGGCGGACGTCGGCATGGCGCGCCCGGCCGAACGATACGACCCGGGCGCCGTGGCGCAGCGCCTTGGCCTTCAGCCGCTCGAAATGCGGGCCGTCGGCGGGGATGACGGCCGTGCCGCCGGCGGCTTCGCCCAGCGCTTCCAGGCCTTCGAAAATCTCGGCCTTGGCATCGGCGATCGCTTCCTCGCTGCCCAGCATCTCGATGTGCGCCGGGGCGATGGTGGTGATCACCGCGACATGCGGGCGCACCTGGCGGGTCAGCGCGGCAATCTCGCCGGCGTGGTTCATGCCCATCTCGAACACGCCGAAGCGCGTGCGGGCCGGCATGCGCGCCAGGCTCAGCGGCACCCCGACATGGTTGTTGTAGCTCTTGACCGAACGGTGCGCCGCGCCGCGGCTGGAGCGGTCGAGCGCGGCGAACAAGGCCTCCTTGACGCCGGTCTTGCCGACCGATCCGGTGACGCCGATGATCGTCGCCTCGGTCCGGTTACGGGCCGCTTGACCGAGAAGCTCAAGTGCACTCGAGGTATCCTCGACAAGGATGTGGGGACCATCGACCGGGCGATCGACCACGACTGCCGCGGCGCCCCTGGCGAAGGCGCCGTCGACGAAGCGGTGGCCGTCGGTGCTCTCCCCCTTCAGCGCAAAGAACAGGTCGCCTTCGGCCACGTCGCGGGAATCGATCTCGACGCCCGAGCATTGGAACGGACCGCTGGCCGTGCCGCCCATCGCCCGCGCGGCCGCTGCCGCATCCCAGAGCGCGAGCGGCAGCTCGTCCGCCGGATCGGCAGGCCAGTCGAGGATACGGACGGCAACGTTCATTTCGCTTCTCCTCCCATGGCAGCGGCTGACTCGCGCGCCACGACGGCGTCGTCGAACGCCAGTACGCGCATTGCGTCACCCCTGCCTATGATCTGTCCCTGTTCGTGGCCCTTGCCGGCGATCAGCACGATATCGTCGCGGCCCGCTTCGGCGACGGCGGCGGCGATCGCCTCGCGGCGGTCGCCGATCTCCCGCGCGCCCGGGCAGCCGGCCAGGACCATGGCACGGATCTGCGCCGGGTCTTCGCCGCGGGGATTGTCGTCGGTCACGACGACGACCTCGGCGCCCGTCGCCGCCACCCGGCCCATCTCGGGGCGCTTGCCCTGGTCGCGGTCGCCGCCGGCGCCGAACACCAGGATCAGCCTTCCGGCAGCATGGGGACGCAGTGCGGCGATCGCCGCGGCGAGAGCGTCGGGGGTATGCGCATAGTCGACATAGACCGGCGCGCCGGCACGGCTGATCGCCGCGCGCTCGAGCCGCCCGCGCACCGGCTGTACCCGGCCCAGGGCATCGAAGGTCGCCGCCGCATCGCCGCCGGTCGCCAGCACCAGCCCGGCCGCGACGAGCGCGTTGGCGGCCTGGTAGGCACCGATCAGCGGCAGCGCGACCTTGCGCCGGGTGCCGTCCCATTCGATCTCCAGCTGCTGGCCCAGCTGGGTGGCTGAGCGGGCGAGGAGGCGGATAGACTGCCGGGCCTGCAGCTCCACCTCCTCGCCCACCGTGAGCAGGCGCAACCCCCGTTTGCGCGCGTGCTCACAGGCGCGCCGTGACCAGGCGTCGTCCGCCCAGATCACCGCAGCGCCGTCATCGCTGACGACTTCGTCGAAAAGCCGCATCTTGGCGGCGAAATAGTCCTCCATGTCCGCGTGGTAATCGAGATGCTCGCGGCTCAGGTTGGTGAAGGCGCCGGCAGCGACGCGCAGGCCTTCGTTGCGATACTGGTGCAAGCCGTGGCTCGAAGCCTCGTAGGCGACATGCGTCACCCCTTCGCGAGCGAGCCCGCTCATCGTCGCCAGGAAGGTGACGATGTCGGGCGTGGTGAGCCCGGTGGGGACGGATTCGTCCGCGGTCGTCACCCCCAGCGTGCCGATCGAGGCGGCCCGGTGCCCGGCCATGCGCCAGATCTGGCGAGTCAGTTCGGCAGTCGAGGTCTTGCCGTTCGTGCCGGTGACGGCGGCGACGGTTTCGGGCACCGGCGTGAAGAACTTCGCCGCCAGCCGGGCGAAAGCGCGGCGAGGCTGGCCGTCGGCGAAATGGGCGGCGCCTTCCACTCGCGCTTCGGGCCGGGCCACCACGGCAAGCGCCCCGGCGGCCACCGCTGCCGGGATGAAGTCCTCGCCATTGGCCCTGGCGCCCTGGAACGCGCCGAAGACCGTCCCGGGCGCCACCTTGCGGTTGTCGATGGCAAAGCCGGTCACGGTTGCGCCGCCGCTCTGTGCGGGTCCGCCGTCCGGCAGGGACAGGCCCGCAGCCTCCGCCAGTTCGCGCAGAGTCATTCGTGGCCCCCGTTGGCACCGGGGATCAGCGGCGCGAGGTCGGAGATGTCGATGTCGCGCGTCTCGTCGGGCATGACGCCCAGCAGCGGGCCGATGCGCGGAACCACCCGGCCCACCGCCGGCGCCGCGTTCCAGGCGGCGGTGCGCTGGCCCGATGTGGCGGCCGTGCCCTGCGGCTCGTCGAACATGGCGACGACGACGTAGCGCGGACGGTCCATCGGGAAGACCGCGGCGAAAGTCGAGACCAGCGAGCTGCGGCGATAGCCGCCGGCGCCGGGCTTCTCGGCCGAGCCGGTCTTGCCGCCGATGCGGAAGCCCGGCGCATCGGCCTTCTTGCCGGTGCCGTAGACGACGATCATGCGCAGCAGCTGGCGCATCCGCGCGCTGGTGGAAGCCTTGAACACGCGATGGCCGGCGGGCGCCTTGCCGGGCTGCAGCTTGACCAGCGTCGCCGGCCGCCAGATGCCGCCGTTGACGAGCGCCGCATAGGCCGAGGCGAGATGCAGCGGCGTCACCGCGATGCCGTGGCCGTAGGAGACGGTCATCGTCGTGATCCGCGGCCATTCGCCGCTGCGCCACAGCGGGAAGCCGCGGGCCGGCAGCTCGATGAACGGCCGCTTGTCCATGCCCAGCGCGCTCATCGTCGACTTGAGCCGGACGCCGCCGAGCTCGTCGGCGATCTGCGCGGTGACCACGTTCGACGAATGGATCAGCGACTCGGCGACGTTGAGCGAGCCGCCCATCGCGTGGCTGTCGCGGATCTGGAAGCCGCCGATCGACAGCGGCCGGGAAGAGGGATAGCGCCGCCCGATGTCGGCCACCGTGCCGGCATCGAGCGCCGCGGCGACCGTGATCGGCTTGAACGCCGAGCCCAGCTCGTAGACCTGGTTGGTCACGCGGTTGAAGATGTTGGGAGTGCTGCCCTTGTCGATCAGGTTGGGATCGAAGGACGGCAGCGAGGCGAGCGCCACCACTTCGCCGGTATCGACATCGAGGATGATGCCCGCCGCGCCCTTGGCATTGGCTTCGATCATGCCGCGGCCCAGTTCGTCCTCGAGCGCGCCCTGGACCCGCGCGTCGAGCGACAGGACCGCCGGCTGCGCCCGCGAGACGGGATCGGTCAGCCGTTCGTCGAACACTTCCTCCATGCCGACGCGGCCGTGGCCGTCGGAGGACACGAAGCCCAGCACATGCGCCGCCATCGAGCCCTGCGGATAGAAGCGTTCGTTCTCGCGCGGGAATTCCAGAGCCGGCTCGCCCAGCGCATGCAGGCGATTGGCATGTTCGGGCAGGATGCGGCGGCGCAGGTAGCCCGGCTTGCCCGACTTGAGGCGGGCGATCAGCTCGGCCTCGTCCATGTCGGGGAAGACGTCGACCAGCGCCCGCGCGACTTCCTCGGGCCGGTGCACCAATGCCGATCCGCCGCCCAGCGCCTCGGGATTGAACCACAGCGAATAGGCCTGGAAGGCGCGCGCCAGCGGCACGCCGTTGCGATCGACGATATCGCCGCGCTGCGGCGTCAGCGCCTCGGCCATGTCGACGCTGCGCGGCGCCGGCTCGACCACGCCGACATAGGCGATGCGGGCCAGCGCGCAGACGGCGGTGGCGGCGAACAGCCCCGCCACCAGCAGTACGCGCGACTTGGCGACGAGCAGCGAATGCTGCCGGACGTTGACCAGTTGGCGGCGTCTCGTCGTGATCGTGGTGGAGACGCTGATCGCGGTCATTCCGGTGCCGCCTCGCGGAGCGGAATGCGGGCGAGGCGCTGGCCGAGATGTGCGGAATCGATCTGGCGCCGCGGCCCGCCCTCGGGCATCTCGGCGGCGACGGCCTTGCCGGTCAGCGGGGAGACCATGGCCGGGAAGCTGTCCTGATCGAGATCGGCGGCGGCGCTGGCGACACGGATCGGCTTGGGAGCGCCCGGCGCCCGCGGCTTGCCCAGCGCGACCAGCTGGCGCTCGCCCTCGATATATTGCTCGGCGCGCGGCGCTTCATAGCCGAACTCGACGTCGTTCAGCGCCTTCAATTGCTGCTGGTTCGAACGGGCTTCGAATTCGGTCTCGAGGAACAGCTTCTCCTGACGCAGCGCGACCAGGTGGCGCTCGGCCAGGCGCACCTGGCTCTTCACCGCGTTGACCCGGAACGTCAGACCCAGCACCAGCGCCCCGCAGACGACGAGGACGAAAGCCCATCCGATCGAGCGAACGCGGTCGCGGGTGAGATTCATGCTGCCTTCCTTTCACGCGGTGGAGCATCGGTGCGGGTCGCGGCGCGCAGGATCGCCGAGCGCGAACGGGGATTGCGGGCGATTTCGGCATCCGAGGGGCGCACCGCCTTGGCGACATGGGCGAAAGTGGGGGCGGCGCCTGCCGCCGCCTGGGGCAAGTGGCGCGAACCGGCAGCCGTCGCGCCGCTGGCCTCGCGGAGGAACTGCTTGACGATCCGGTCCTCGAGGCTGTGGAAGCTGACCACGGCCAGGCGCCCGCCGCCGGCCAGCAGGTGCTCGGCCGCGAACAGGCCCTGCTCCAGTTCCTCCAGCTCGGCGTTCACATGGATGCGGATCGCCTGGAAGCTGCGGGTCGCCGGGTCCTTCGGCGCGCCCGGACCCTTGTGCCGGGGATTGTGGCCGAGCGCCTTGCGCACGACCTGGGCCAGTTCGGTCGTGGTCGTCAGCGGCCGCGCCGCCACGATCGCGCGCGCCACCCGGCGCGACTGCCGTTCCTCGCCGTAGCGGAACAGGACGTCGGCGATGTCGCCCTCGCCCGCGGTGTTGACGAAGTCCGCCGCGGAAGGCCCGTCCTGTCCCATGCGCATGTCGAGCGGACCTTCGGCAGCGAAAGCGAAGCCGCGGGCCGGCTGGTCGAGCTGCATCGAGGACACGCCGATGTCCATGACGATCCCGTCGACGCGGGATACGCCGGCTTCGCCGAGAGCCGCCACCATCTCGGAAAAGCGGCGGGGATGGAGCACGAGCCGCGGCGGGGTAGCGCGCGCCTCTTCCCATCCCCGCCCAGCGAAGATCGCGTCGGGATCGCGATCGAAGGCATGGACCGTGGCACCGGCATCGAGCAGGCGGCGGCTGTAGCCTCCCGCTCCGAAAGTCGCGTCGACGATCACTGCGCCCGGCGCCGGTTCCAGCGCCGCGACCACTTCGTCGAGCAGAACGGGAATGTGCGGGGCGCCGGTCATGACCGCTTCACCTTGGCGCGCTCCTTGGCCGCGAGCGCCGTGCAGGCGGCCTGCGCCGCCTCGAGCCCCGGGCCGGCCTTGGCCAGCTCGTCGGGGTTCCAGAGCAGGAAGTACTCGCCGGAGCCGTGGAAGTAGATTTCCTTGTCGATGTTGGCGATCGTCGCGACGTAGTCGGGCAGGATGAAGCGGCCGCTGCCGTCGAAGGGAATCTCGAACACGCCCCAGAGCTGCATCAGGCGGGTATCGTAGTCGAAGGGTTCGCCGGCCTCTGCGGCGCGCTTGCGCTCGCGCTCCAGGACTTCGGGAAACTCCTCGACCCGCGACAGGCCAAAGCCGGTCAGGCAGGTCCAGCGGTGGTGCTGGGCGAGGACGAGGATCTGCTGGCCGCCGCTGGAATCCCGGACCGTGCTGCGAAACAGAGTCGGCAGGACGAAGCGATTCTTGTCGCGCTGCAGGGAAAAGTCCTGCCCCCTGTAAGTATATGGCCGCGACCCCGCCATTGAACCCGTTTCCCCCAAAGGGCGCCCATAATCGGTACGGTTTTCCCGCCCGGCCGCGTGCCCCCACGGCCGATCCGCCCCGAAAGCGGGCGCGGCGAGAATTAACCATCTCGATTGAGCCCCCTCTTACCGCGGGACGGTTGGGGAGAAAAGGGGAAAACTGGGACGATTAACGACAATTGTGGGTAAATGAATGAGACTCCAGCGATTCTAATTCATCGACCGCGAGATATTCCCGCTATGTTCCACCCTCGACTGCGCTGCACAGGATCGACTCGAGGCGATTTTGCGAAATTTTCCCGCCCATTCCCCGATCGTGCCGCCGGCGCCCGCTGCCCGGCGCGGCGAAAAGGGCGGAATATCGTGCGCGGAATCGGGCGGGCGCACGGCCCGTCCCTAGTCGTCCCCAATCGAAGAGCGGTCGTCCCGGGCTCGACCTAGGACCGCTGTGATCTGGGCGAGACGTTCCCTCGATGAGGCCGGCGGTCCCGGCTTTCGCCGGGACGACGGGAATCCCTTCGCCGTCAATCCCCTCGTCGTCCCGGGCTCGACCCGGGACCGTTGTGAGCTTGGCTGAACAGTCGAGCCCGGGGCGACGGGATTGCGCTAGTTGCCCTCGTCCGCGCCGGCGCTGGGATCGGCGGCGGGAACCACGCCGATGTCGGCCAGCGGATCGGTTGCCGCCTTCTTCTTCGTCTCGGAAGAAGTCGTCTGCACTTCGGCAACCGGGTTTTCCTGCTCGGCAAGCCGGGCGCGGTCCATGATGATGTTGGCGAGGCCGACGAGCAGCAGCATGGCGCAGAGCCCGAACAGGCCCATCTGCAGGCGATGCACCGCCTGGGCGCGCATTTCGCGCGCGGTGGGGGATGCCAACTGCTGCGGCGTTGCCACTTGCTGCGCAACGCGAGGCTGAGAATCCTGCGCCATTGACCAGGCTATTAGCCTATCGCTCCAGCCAGGGGAAGACCGGAAGCCCTTTCGCTCGCAGCCATTCGGCATTGTACAGCGAGGAGAGGTAGCGGAAGCCGGTGTCGCACAGGATCGTCGCCACCCGCGCCCCGCTTCCGCGCCTGGCGGCAAGTTCCTTGCCCAGCGCCACGGCTCCGGCGACGTTGATGCCGGAGGACAGGCCGAGGCACAGGCCTTCCTCGGCGAGCAGCCGCCTGACCCATTCCAGCCCCTCCTCGTCGGAAATGCGGAACTGGGTGTCGATCGGAGCGCCTTCGAGATTGGCGGTGATGCGGCCCTGGCCGATGCCTTCGGCGACCGAGGTGCCTTCGGCCTTGAGCTCGCCGTGCGCGTAGTAGTTGTACAGCGCCGCGCCGTGCGGATCGGTCAGCGCGATGACGACGTTCTCGTCGAAGGCCTTCAATCCCATGCCGACGCCGGCGATCGTCCCGCCGGTGCCCGCGGCGCAGGTGAAGCCGTCGATGCGCCCTTCCATCTGCTCCCACAGCTCGGGCGCGGTGCCTTCGATATGGGCCTTGCGATTGACGATGTTGTCGAACTGGTTGGCCCAGACCGCACCCTCGGTCTCTTCCGCCAGGCGGCGCGAGGTGTGGACGAAATGGCCGGGATTGGAGAACGGCGCGGCCGGCACCAGCACCAGCTCGGCGCCGAGAGCGCGCAGCGTGTCCATCTTCTCGCGCGACTGCGTCTCGGGCATGACGATGACGGTCTTGTAGCCCAGCGCATTGGCGACGAGGGCCAGGCCGATGCCGGTATTGCCGGCCGTGCCTTCGACGATCGTCCCGCCGGGCTGCAGAGCGCCGCGCTCGGCCGCGTCGCGCACGATCCAGAGGGCGGCGCGATCCTTAACCGAGGCGCCGGGATTGGCGAATTCGCATTTGCCCCAGATCTCGCAGCCGGCAGCCTCGCTCGGCCCGCGCAGAAGGACGAGCGGCGTGTTGCCGATCAGATCGAGCGTATTGAGCTTGGCGCCGGGCACGGTCATGAGACAGGGAAGTAAGGCGCGGAGCGGCTCGCTGCAAGCACCGCGCCGCCGGAGAAACGAATCCCCGGCGAATCAGTCTTCCTGGGCGATCGTAACCTTGAGGCCGGCCAGCGCTTCGCTGATCGGCACCTGGCAGGACAGCCGCGAGAATTCGTTGCGGTGATCCGAACTGTCGAGCAGGTCGTTCTCGTCGTCGCTCATCTTCGGCAGCTTGTCCATGAACGAAGCGTCGATGTGGACATGGCAGGTCGCGCAGCTGCAGCAGCCGCCGCACAGCGCCAGCAGCTCGTCGAAGCCGTTGTCACGGATGACTTCCATCAAAGTGCGGCCGACCGGTGCTTCGATCGTGCTTTCCTCACCGGCCTGGTTTACGACGGTAATCTGAGGCATGTCCCTTTATCCCCTTTGATACACTCTGTATCGGCGCTTACGGCAGGGGCTGCTAGTCGCTGGCGCCCACTTTGGCAAGCTGGAGGTAACGTGGGACTAAGCGCAGAGGCGATACGTGACGGCCTGGACGCGATTGCCGCCCGCGAGCCGGGGATCGCGCGGGCACTCGCCCTCGCCGGCTACCCCGAGCCGCGCATCCGGCCGACCGGCTACACCACCCTGCTGCGCACCATCGTCGGCCAGCAGGTGAGCGTCGCCGCAGCTTCCTCTATCTGGAACAAGCTCGAAGCCCTGCTGGGCAAGGACCTGCCGCCCGAACGCATCCTCGCTGCCGAATACGACGAGCTGCGCGGTGCGGGGCTGTCGCGGCAGAAGCAGGGCTACGTCCGCTCGCTGTGCGAACTGGTCGCTGACGGCGCGCTCGCTCTCGATTCGCTGCCAAGCGACGACGAGGAAGCGATCGCCCTGCTCACCCGGATCAAGGGCATCGGCCGCTGGTCGGCGGAAATCTACCTGCTGTTCGCCGAAGGCCGGCCCGATATCTGGCCGGCCGGGGACCTTGCCGTGCAGGCGGGCCTGCAGAAGCTGCTCGGGCTGGACGAGCGCCCCAGCGAGAAGCGGACGCGCGTGCTGGCCGAAGACTGGCGCCCGCATCGCGGCGCGGCCGCGATCTTCACCTGGCACTGCTACGCCAATCCGGCGCTGTAGGGGTCGGACGAAATCCGACCGAGTTCCTCCGCGCAACGGGGAGGAACTTAAGCGCCCCTGCCCTTCACGCCATCCCGTCGACCGCCCGCGCCATCGCCACGTCGCGCAGGCTCAGGCCGCCGGCATCGTGCGTCGTCAGCTCGACATGGACGCGGTTGTAGACGTTCGACCACTCGGGATGATGGTCGGCCTTTTCGGCGTAGAGCGCGACGCGCGTCATGAAGGCGAAAGCCTCGCTGAAGTCGGCGAAGATGAAGTCGCGCATGATCACCAGCCCGTCGCCGCGCAGTGACCAGTCGGGAAGCGCCGCCAGCGCGGCGTCGCGCTCGGCATCGGTGAGGCGGGGAATGGACATGGGTGGTCTCCTTGGCAGGGCAGCGGGTTTCCCCTATCGCAGCCGCCCATGCAAGACTGCAGTATCGCCGCCACCGACCTTGCCTGCCGCCGCGGCGACCGCGTGCTGTTCCACAGCCTGTCGCTGGAACTCCAGGCCGGCGAGGCGCTGCAGATCGCCGGCGCCAACGGCATCGGCAAGTCGAGCCTGATGCGCATCCTGGCCGGACTGATGCCGCCCTATGCCGGGACCGTCGATTGCCAGGGCGCAGTCGGGCTGATCGACGAGCGACCCGCGCTCGACACCCACCAGCCGCTCGGCGCGGCACTCGCCTTCTGGCAACGGATCGACGGACCTGCCGAGGATGCCACCGCCCGGCTGGGGCTTTCGCATCTCCTCGACGTGCCGGTGCGCTACCTGTCCACCGGGCAGAAGAAGCGCGCCGCCTTCGCCCGGCTGATCGGCCAGGGCGCGCCGATCTGGCTGCTCGACGAAGCGCTCAACGGGCTCGACAGCGACGCCGCGAGGCTGGCCGAGACGCTGGCCGCCGAACATTGCGCCCAGGGCGGCATCTGCATCGTCGCTTCGCACCAGGCTTTCGCGCTGCAGCCGATGCGCCGCGTCGAGCTGGCGGAGTTCGCCGCGTGATCGGCCGGCTGGCGAGCCTGCTGCGTCGCGATCTCGGGCTGCTCCTGCTGGGCGGGCGACGCGGCGGCACGGTCCTGCCGCTGCTGTTCTTCGTGGCCGTCGCCATGCTGTTTCCCTTCGCCGTCGGGCCCGACCCCGTGCTGCTCGCGCGGACCGGCGGCGGCGTGATCTGGGTGGCGGCGCTGCTCGCCGCGATCCTGCCGCTCGACCGCCTGGTCGAGCCGGACCTCGAGCTCGGCTTCTTCGACCAATGGGCGCTGCGCGGCATTGCCGAGGAATGGATCGTGGTGGTCCGCGTGCTGGCCCACTGGCTGAGCTTCGGCCCGCCGCTGATGCTGGCGAGCCTGCTCGCGGCGGCGCTGCTGGGGCTGGACGGCCAGGCCTTGCTGACGGTCGAGCTCGGACTGCTGGCGGGAACCCCTGGCCTGGCGGCGCTGGGAGTGATCGTCGCGGCCCTGACCGCCGGGCTGCGCGGCGGCGCGGCTCTGGCGGGGCTGCTGGTGATCCCGCTCGCCGTGCCGCTGCTGATCTTCGGGGCGGGCAGCCTGGCGACGGGCGGCGAAAGCGGGCTCGCCTTGACCGGCGCGGTCAGCCTGGTGCTGCTCGCGATCGCGCCCTTTGCGGCCGGTGCGGCGATCCGGGCAGCGCGGGGGTAATCCTCCCCGGCACGGGGAGGGGGACCGCGACGCGAAGCGGCGTGGTGGAGGGGGTTTCCCTCATCGATGCCGCGCCTGGAGGAGGGCCCCCTCCACCACCGCCTGCGGCGGCGGTCCCCCTCCCCATTTTGGGGAGGATCAGCTAACTGTAAGGCGGCTTGTCCAACCCCTTCGGGCTCTGCGTAAACACCTCGCAGCCGTCCTCGGTGATGCCGATCGTATGCTCGAACTGCGCCGACAGCGAGCGGTCGCGCGTCACTGCCGTCCAGCCGTCCTCGAGCAGCTTTACCGGCGGCTTGCCGAGGTTGATCATCGGCTCGACGGTGAAGAACATCCCCGGCCGCAGCTCGGGCCCGGTGCCGGCGCGGGCGGCGTGGATCACTTCCGGCGCGTCGTGGAACAGGCGGCCGACACCGTGGCCGCAGAATTCGCGCACCACGCCGTAGCGATGGCCCTCGGCATGGCGCTGGATGGCGGCGCCGATGTCGCCCAGCCGGGCCCCGGGCCTGGCCGCGGCAATGCCGAGCATCAGGCACTCGTAAGTCACGTCGACCAGCCGCCGCGCCTTCAGAGAGACGTCGCCGACCAGGTACATCCGGCTGGAATCGCCGTGCCAGCCGTCGAGCAGCGGCGTCACGTCGATGTTGACGATGTCGCCGTCGCGCAGCGCCTTTTCCGATGGAATGCCGTGGCACACGACGTGGTTGATCGAGACGCAGCAGGAATGCCGGTAGCCGCGATAGCCGAGCGTCGCCGGCACCGCCCCGCCATCGAGCGTGAGCTGCCGCACGGCGTCGTCGATCTCGCCCGTGGTCACGCCCGGGCGCACCAGCGGCACCATCGCGTCGAGGATGTCTGCAGCCAGCCGCCCGGCCCGGCGCATGCCTGCGAAGGCTTCCGGGCCATGCAGCTTGATCGTGCCGTCGCGAAGGACGACCTCGTCGTCGGCAAGAGTCTGATATTGGGTCATCGGGCGGATATAGTGGGGCCGGCGTGGCTTGACCAGCGGGCGGATTCACCGCCCCCTGGCGAAACTGTCGCGGAAGCCCGGCTTCACCGCCGCCAGCACGGCGTCGGTCACCGGCAGCGTCACTTCGTAGTCGCCCTCGGCATAGGGCCCCGCCGCATAGGGCGCGACAAGCACGCCGATGCGGTCGAAGGCCTTGCCGTTGGACGAGCCGAGGATGATCGTGCTTTCGACCGGGTCGATGCACTGGTCGAAATCGTTGCCGCTGCCGCGGTCGACCGGCTCGCCCCGCCGCTGCTCGCGCTGCCTGTCGAGAGCGCGGCAGAAATCCGGGCGGATCGCGCGCGACAGGTCGGCTTCCGAAGTGAACAGCTCGCTCACCGGCCGCGGCGCGTAGGCCTGGCGGTCCCACAGCAGCGCGTCGAAGCCGTGGTTGGGATGGGCCCCGCCCTCGTAGCTGCCGACTTCCGCCGAAAGGCTGAGCCAGCCCGGCAGGTCGGTCACCACTTTCCAGGCGGTCCAGCTGCCGAGGGGGTTGAAGGGATAGCCGTTCTTCTTGCTGTCGGCGAGCTGCACCTGGGCAGACTCGATCAGCGCGCGCCGCTGCTTCTCGAGGTCGTCGTCGAACCGCTTCCTGAGGTCGGGGATGGCGGCGGCCGCCGCCGGGTAGGAATATTCGAACTCGTAGAGGTCGTTGGAAACGCTCTCGCTGCGGGCGACCGCGGGCGCTGCACTGGCGGACGGCGCCGCCGCGGGCGCTTCCGGCACGGCGGCGGCGCTTGCCGCATCGCCCGCCTTGTTCTCTTCCCCCGAGCAGGCCGAAGCCAGAAGCACGACGGCAAGCAGCGCACGGCGCATGGCATTTTCCTCTCGCTCTTGCCGCTCGCTTCCGGCAAGGCCCTGATCATGCAAAGGCCGGGAAAGAATGACCGACAAACACGCATTGATCCAGCCTGATCGCGGCCAGGACGCGGTTGCCGTCCACCTGGTCGACAAGGCCGGGCTGGAGGACTTCGTGAAAAGCCTGCCCCCGCCGCAGCGGGCGGCGCTGGCGGCGCAGAAGTTCGAGGCCGAAGGCTACAGCCATGCGTTCCTGCCCGAAGGCGACGGCTGGTCGGTGGTTGCCGGAGTCGCCGATGCCGCTTCCCTCTCGAGCTGGTGCATGGCCAAGCTGGCCGAAGTCCTGCCCGCCGGGACCTATCGCCGCGCGAACGGTGAACCCGGCCCGGCGCTCCACGGCTGGGTCACCGGCCAGTACCGCTTCGACCGCTATCGTGCCGAGCCTTCGCAGGAAGGACCGCGCGTTCTCCTGACCAAGGAGGTGAAGGCGATCGATGCCGTCCTCGCCGAAGCCCGCGCCGTCGCGCTGGTGCGCGACATGGTCAACACCCCAGCCGAGGACATGGGACCCGCCGAGATCGAGAGCCAGGCCGAGAAGATCGCCAAGGCCGGCAAGGCGGAGCTGCGCGTCACCCGCGGCGATGCGCTCGAGCGCGAGTTCCCGATGGTCCACACCGTCGGCCGCGCCGCCGAGCGCGCCCGCGCTCCGCGGATGATCGAGATCGAGTGGGGCGATCCCCGGCATCCGCGCATCGCGGTGGTCGGCAAGGGGGTCTGCTTCGACAGCGGCGGCCTCGACCTCAAGCCGTCCTCGGCCATGCTGCTGATGAAGAAGGACATGGGCGGCGCCGCCCATGCGCTGGCCCTGGCCGGCCTGATCATGGACAGCGGGCTGCCGGTGCGCCTCCATGCGCTGGTGCCGGCGGTGGAGAATGCCGTGTCGGGCAATGCCTTCCGCCCCGGCGACGTCCTGCGCTCGCGCGCCGGGATCTCGGTCGAGATCGGCAATACCGATGCCGAAGGCCGCCTGATCCTGGGCGACGCGCTGGCCCGCGCCGGCGAGGACAAGCCCGAATTCGTCATCGACTTCGCCACGCTGACCGGCGCGGCCCGTTCTGCGCTCGGCCCCGACCTGCCGGCGCTGTTCACCCGCACGGCCGAGACCGCCGACGCGCTGCTCGCGGCGGGCGAGGCGCACGACGATCCCTGCTGGCGCCTGCCGCTGTGGAACGGCTATCGCGAATACCTGAAGTCGGATATCGCCGACCTCAACAATTCGCATACCAACGGCTTCGCCGGCGCCAGCGTGGCGGCGCTGTTTCTTGACCGCTTCGTGCCCGAAGGCATCGACTGGGCGCACTTCGATACCTTCGCCTGGCGACCCGCGGCCAAGCCGGGCCGTCCCAAGGGCGGGGACGCGCTGGGCCTGCGCGCGGCCTGGCACATGCTGAAGCAGCGGTTCGGCTAAGCTTGCACGATGGCCATGTCCGATATAAGCGCGCCGATCTTCGATTTTGGGGGAACCCCGCATTTGACTGCCAGTGATGCGCACACACGGACCGACGCAGCGATGACGCTGCCGGCAGGGCAATATACCCTGACCGGACCCGGCGTGACGGCTGAAGCCGGTCATCTCCCCGTGCGCGGCGACCTGGCGCATATCAAGCTCGCCGGCCGCTACTTCGTGCCGCACTATGCCGTCCCGATGGCCCACATCGCGGTCGAGGGCGGCGCAGTGCTGCGCGTCGCTGCCCGCCCCGATGCGCAGACGGTCGAATCCATTCCCGCCGGGGCGATCTTCGACGTCCTCGACATCGCCGGGGGCTGGGCCTGGGGCCAGTTCGGCGAGGACGGCTCGGTCGGTTACGTGGTGATGACCGAACTGAAGGCGGCCGAACAATGAGCGCAACGATCTTCATCGACGGCGCGGTCGGCACCACCGGCCTGGAAATCGCCGAGCGGCTCTCCGGGCGCAGCGAATTCGCTCTGCTGACTCTGCCCGAGCATCGCCGCAAGGACGATGCCGCGCGCGCCGAGGCGCTGAACGCGGCCGATTTCGTCATCCTCTGCCTGCCCGACGACGCCGCCCGCGCCGCCGTGGCGATGATCGCGAACGACACGACGCGGGTGATCGACGCCTCGACAGCGCATCGCACCGCCGCCGGCTGGACCTACGGCTTTCCCGAGGTGGTCGGGCGCGAGACCGTCGCAGCGGCGATGCGGGTCAGCAACCCGGGCTGCTATCCCACCGGCTTCATCGCGCTGCTGGCGCCGCTGGTGCGCGCCGGGCTGCTGCCGGCCGACTGGCCCTATACCTGCAATGCCGTCTCGGGCTATTCGGGCGGCGGCAAGGCGCTGATCGCCCGGTTCGAGGAAGATCCCGACATCGCCTTCCGCGCCTATGGCCTGGGCCTGGGGCACAAGCACGTGGCCGAGATGCAGAAGCTGGCCGGCCTGGTTCACCTGCCCGTCTTCGCGCCGGCAGTGGTCGCCGCCCATCGCGGCATGGTGGTCGAAGTGCCGCTGCCTCTCGCCGCCATGCCCGAAGCCGCCTCGCCTGCCGCGCTGCGCGACTGCCTCGCCGCGTTCTACGCGGGCAGCGAGATCGTGACCGTCGGCAGCGGCACGCCCGACGAATTGCTGCTGCGCAAGTCGATGTCCCCGGTCGACCGCCTGGACCTCAACGTCTTCGCTTCCGCCGACGGCAGCCAGGCCCGCCTCGTGGCCGTGCTCGACAATCTCGGCAAAGGGGCCAGCGGGGCGGCGGTGCAGAATCTCAACATCATGGCCGGACTGCCCGAAACCGCCGGGCTGGTGCTTTAGGCGTCGATCCTGGGAGCCGGAACTGCGCGCCCCATGGCCACGGCTGCCTCGAGCCAGCAGGCAATTGCGTCATAGGCATTGGCAAGAGCATGTTCGGGGGTATCGCCGTCCGACATGCAGCCGGGCAGCTGGGGCACGGTCGCCACGAAGCCGCCGCCGTCCTCGGCCGACAGCGGTCGAATTTCGACGGCGTAATCCTCAGCCTTCATGGGCTGCGGCTTTTCGCAAGTGATCCCCAGGGATCGACACAGCGTCTCGATCTGGGCGATACGCCAATCCCTTGGATTCCGGCGCATATTCTCCAGCAGACGCGATCGCTTGCCCATTCCTCCGTCGCTGATCCGGCTCGCCCGTCGCGTCAACGCAAGACAGATCGGAAACCGATCCTTCCGCCGGGTCCGGCTGTCGAAGCCCAGATTTTAGGCAGCAGCTGCTCAACTATTCAGCAGTCGGGCCGGCGAACATGCGCCCAGGGCCACCGCACGCTCCCGGCAGCAGGACAGCATTGCTGCGATTCCGCTCTTTTCCGCGCTGCCGGGTTGGCCTAAGCGGATGCAACCGCCTCTGGCACGATTCTTGATGGATCGTAACCGAGGCATTTGGAAACCCGGGCCGCCTCGGGGCGGAGCCGGCTCTTTGTGCAGGGGTCAACGTGAAAAAGATCGAAGCGATCATCAAGCCGTTCAAGCTGGACGAGGTGAAGGAAGCACTCCAC
Organism: Pseudomonadota bacterium; assembly: GCA_963205265.1. GTDB lineage: Bacteria > Pseudomonadota > Alphaproteobacteria > Sphingomonadales > Sphingomonadaceae > Novosphingobium. The sequence continues at coordinate 1,844 of CAUJJI010000049.1, read as the reverse complement.
GAAGTCGGGGTGTCCGGCATCACCGTGACCGAGGCCAAGGGCTTCGGCCGCCAGAAGGGCCATACCGAGCTCTATCGCGGGGCCGAATACGTCGTCGACTTCCTGCCGAAGGTGAAGCTCGAGGTCGTCGTGGCCGACGCGCTGGCCGAGCGCGTGGTCGAGGCGATCAGCGCCGCGGCGCAGACGGGGCGGATCGGCGACGGCAAGATCTTCGTCATCCCCATCGAAAGCGCGGTGCGCATCCGCACCGGGGAGCGTGACGAAGACGCAGTCTGATTTCTCCCGGCGCGGCACCGTTCGGGACGGTGGCATGCCGGACACGGAAGTGGGCCCTGCAGGGGGCCGGACCCATTTCCTTCGATAACGCCCCACCCCAAGCGCTCTTCCGCCCGCGGAAGGGACCTTTTCGGAGAATAACGGTAATGGCTAGTGCAAAGGACGTCCTCAAGCGGATCAAGGAAGAAGAGATCGAGTGGGTCGACCTTCGCTTCACCGACCCCAAGGGCAAGTGGCAGCACCTCACCATGGTCGCCTCGGTCCTCGGTGAGGACGAGCTCGAAGACGGCCTGATGTTCGACGGCTCGTCGATCGAAGGCTGGAAGGCGATCAACGAATCGGACATGATCCTGAAGCCCGACCTCGACGCGGTCTACATCGATCCGTTCAGCGCGACGCCGATGATGATCCTGGTCTGCGACATCGTCGAGCCCTCGACCGGCGAACTCTACGCCCGCGATCCCCGCTCGACCGCCAAGCGCGCCGAAGGCTTCGTCAAGTCCTCGGGCGTCGGCGACACCGTCTATGTCGGCCCGGAAGCCGAATTCTTCCTGTTCGACGACGTCCGCTTCTACGACAGCTACAACGGCAACGGCTTCAGCATCGACGACATCGAGCTGCCGACCAATTCCAACAAGGAATACGAAGGCGGCAACCTCGCCCACCGTCCGCGCGCCAAGGGCGGCTACTTCCCGGTGGCGCCGGTCGACAGCTGCGTCGACATCCGCGGCGAGATGGTCTCGACCATGCTCGAGATGGGCCTGCCCTGCGACAAGCACCACCACGAAGTGGCTTCGGCCCAGCACGAGCTCGGCCTGACTTTCGGCACGCTGGTCACCACGGCCGACCGCATGCAGGTCTACAAGTACGTCGTGCAGCAGGTCGCGCAGGCCTTCGGCAAGACCGCGACTTTCATGCCGAAGCCGATCAAGACCGACAACGGCTCGGGCATGCACACCCACATCTCGATCTGGGAGAAGGGCAAGCCGCTGTTCGCCGGCAACGGCTATGCCGGCCTGTCGGACACCTGCCTGTACTTCATCGGCGGCGTCATCAAGCACGCCAAGGCGCTCAACGCCTTCACCAACCCGACCACCAACAGCTACAAGCGGCTGGTGCCGGGCTACGAGGCGCCGGTGCTGCTCGCCTATTCGGCGCGCAACCGTTCGGCCTCGTGCCGTATCCCCTACGGTTCGGGCGACAAGGCGAAGCGCGTCGAGTTCCGCTTCCCCGACGCGATGGCCAATCCCTACCTGTGCTACGCCGCGCTGCTGATGGCCGGCCTCGACGGGATCAAGAACAAGATCCACCCGGGCGAAGCCATGGACAAGAACCTCTACGACCTGCCCCCGGCCGAACTGGCCCAGGTGCCGACCGTCTGCGGTTCGCTGCGCGAAGCGCTGGAGTCGCTCGAAGCCGACCACGAGTTCCTGCTCCAGGGCGGCGTCTTCACCAAGGACCAGATCGACGCTTACGTCGAGCTCAAGTGGCCCGAAGTGCTGCGCTGGGAAACCACGCCGTCGGCCGTCGAGTTCGACATGTACTACAGCTCCTGACCCGGGGCTGCA
>CAUJJI010000048.1 GCA_963205265.1 Pseudomonadota bacterium | reverse complement strand
GGCGTCGGCGGGTCGGGTTGCTCCCATGCCCTGCCTTACGTTGGGTAATTCCCCGCATCCGGATAAGTGGTCGCCCTGACAGGCGCCGGCCCTTGGGGTAGCGGCGAGCGAACCGGTTCCGCTCCCTCGCACCCGTGAGGTCTGGGGCATATAACCAATGTGGTTCGTATTGTCAAGCTCTTTCGTCATGCTGAACTTGTTTCAGCACCCATCGTGCCCCAAGCCCCAAAGCTCGCAAGCAAAACACAACGGAGCCGTTGTCCGTGCATGCGGTGCTCCGGCGCCTGGAGGAGAAATGGGCCCTGAAACAAGTTCAGGGTGACGAATATGAAGCGTCCGGCCCAGATCACAGCGGTCCCGGGTCAAGCCCGGGACGACGAGGCCCCCTGTTCCCCCAGCAGCAACAGCAGATCAGGCCGGAGCGCCAGACAAACCTTGCGCGCACAAAAAAGCCCCCGCGAGGCGGGGGCTTTCGTGGCCGGCGCGGCTGCGCCTTCACATTCCGGCGATGGCCTGGTCGACCAGGGCCTTGTCGGCCTGGGCGCTGTGGTTCTGGCGGATCAGCCCGCGCGCCGCGGTGGTGGCGGCGTCGGCAGCGCGGGCGCGCAGTTCGTCGATGGCGCTGCGTTCGGCCGCGGCGATCTTCTCTTCGGCCATCTTCTCGCGGCGAGCGACGAGGTCGGCGGCGTCGGCCTTGGCCTTGTCGATGATCATCTGGGCTTCATGCTCTGCGGCAGTCCGGAATTCGGCCGCGAGCCTGGTGGCGTCGGCGACCTTCTTCTCGTACTCGGCCTTGAGCGCTTCGGCTTCCTTGCGGAGCTGCGCGGCCTCGTCGAGCATGTGCCTGATGCCCTCGATCTTCTTGTCGAGCATCCCGGTGACCATCTTCGGCACCTTGAGATAGAGCGCGACGATGATCAGCACGGCCATCGCAGCCGCGACGATCCACGAAGCGGAGGCGAGCCCGAGCGCCATCGGCTGGGCATGCTCGCCGCCATGCTCGGCCGCTGCGCCGGCATGAGCGCCAGCTGCGGAAAGCAGGTGCAGGATGGTATCAGCCATGGAGGGCCTCCTTGACGGCGGCCTGAGCCGCGGCCGGATCGACCGTCAGGCCGGCAATTCGGGTCACGATGTCGCCGGCCGCCTCGCTCGCGACGGCTTCGATTTCGCCGAGCGCGCTGTCGCGAGCCTTGGCGATGCGGGCCTCCGCTTCGCTCATGCGGGCGTCGATCGCCGCATTGACTTCGGCGAGGCGGGCTTCGGTCGCCTTGGCGGCTTCGGCCTTGGCCTTGGCGATCACCGCATGGGCATCGGCCCGCTGGGCATCGGACTTGAGGCGCCAGGCTTCCTCCTCGGCATCGGCTGCAGCCCGCGCCGCCTCGGCGGCGGCGAGGTCCTTGGCGATCTGCTGATCGCGCGCGTCGACGGTGGCCATGACCTTGGGCACCATGCCCCGGCCGATGACGAAGAAGACGAAGCCGAAGAAGATCAGCACCCAGAAGATCTGGCTGGCGAAAGTCTCACCTAGCTGCGCGATTTGAGGCATTTGGGAATCCCTGCGCTTCCCGGCCGATCATCCCCGCAGGGACGGCCGGCCGGTAAGGAGAAGTCGATCGATCAGGCGACGAAGATCAGGATCATCGCGACGACGAACGACAGCAGGCCGAGAAGTTCGGCGGCGGCGAAGCCGATGAACAGGCGGCCCTGCTGGCCGTCGGCCGCACCCGGGTTGCGCAGCGCGCCCTCGAGGAACGAACCGAACACGTTACCCACGCCGATGGCGGCCATGCCGGCACCGATGGCAGCGAGACCAGCACCGATCAGCTTTGCGCTTGCAGGCTCCATTTCGAAACTCCTTTTCCTTGAAATTCTGTTGGTTGAATGAATGACTTAGTGAAGATTCTCAGCATCGTTGAGATAGAGCGACGTCAGCAGGGCGAAGACGTAGGCCTGAATGCCCGCGACCAGGATCTCCAGCGCGCAGATGGCGATCATCAGCAGGAAGCTGGGCAGGCCGACGACACCGCCCCACAGCACGCCCGAATTGGTGCTGTCGATGACGAAGCTGGACAGCACTTCGAGCAGGACGTGGCCGGCCATCATCGCGACGAAAAGCCGCAGCGCCAGGCTGAAGGGGCGCACGAGGAACGAGACCAGCTCGATCACCGGGATCAGCCAGATGAGCCAGAGCGGGGTTCCGTGCGGCACGAACAGCGAGAAGAAGTGCAAGCCATGGCGAGCGAAGCCGACGACCAGGACGATCGAGAACGACAGGATCGCCAGCACCCCGGTCACCGAGAAATGGCTGGTGAAAGTGAAGGGATGGATGCCCACCAGGCCCAGCGGCAGCAGGCCGAGGACGTTGGCGAACAGGATGAACATGAACAGCGAGAAGATGTAGGGAACGTACTTCTTGCCGGCGGGGCCGACATTGGCGGCCAGCAGGCTGCCGACGAAGCCGGTCATGCTTTCGACCGCGGCTTGCCAGCGGCCGGGCACGAGGTCGCGCTTCAGGCCGCCCCAGACGAAGACGAACAGCGCCACGGCGGAAATCGCCATCCACAGCGACGAATTGGTGAAGGCGATGTTGTAGCCCGCGATTGACCAGTGATCGGTGCCGAAAATCGGCTCGATCGTGAACTGGTGCATCGGATCCACTTTGCCCTGCT
>CAUJJI010000047.1 GCA_963205265.1 Pseudomonadota bacterium | reverse complement strand
CGACGATGTAGTCGATGTAGTCGTCGAGATCGAAGCGCCCGGCATCGAGCGGCACCATCTTCGCATCGGCCCAGTCGGTGATGTAGACCACCGCGCGCTCCAGCATGCGGGCCACGGTGCCGCGCAGCAGGGTGGCGTAGTGGCCGCTCATCGGCGCGACGATCAGCAGCCGCGGGGCGTCCGGCGGCAGGCCGTCGTGCGTGAAGCGCAGCAGGTTGCCGAAGGGGCGGTGCAGCACGATCGCCTCGGTGACCGCGTGACGGGTGCCGTCGACTTCCACGGTCTCGATGTCGAAAGCCGGCTTGCCGCGCGGGGCAGCGGCATGGGCGAAGACTTCCAGCGCCGAGGCGATCGTCGGCCCCATGCCGAAGCGCGCGAACGGCAGCATCGGATTGCCCAGCGCTTCCGCGCCCAGCGAGGCCCAGGCCGCGGCATTGCCCAGCATCGTCCGGTTGAGTTCGTAGAGATTGTAGAGCACGGCAGACCTCCTGGCGGCATTCTGCGGCCTGGCGCGCGATTGTGCAATGCGGCATTTGCGATCGACGCGGCCGCTTCCTTTGCGGCGCACCTGGTAGTAAGGGCGCGCGATGGACGCAGCCACCAGCCCGCAAACCGACGAACCTGCCAAGCCTGCGCGGACGCTCGGCCCGCTGCGGACGATCTGGAAGCTGACGCTGCATTACCCCAAGCAGATCTCCGTCGCTTTCCTCGCGCTGCTCACCACTTCCTCGGCGACGATCGCCATCCCGGCGCGGTTCAAGGCGATCATCGACAAGGCCTTCGGCCCCCATGCCGACATGGCGACGATCGACGAATCGTTCCGCTACCTGCTGATGATCGTCGTCGTGCTCGGCCTGGCGACCGCGGTGCGGTTCTACTTCGTCTCGTGGCTGGGCGAGCGCGTCGTCGGCGACCTGCGCCTGAAAGTGCAGGAGAACCTGCTGCGCCTGTCGCCCAGCTTCTTCGAGGAGAACAGCCCGAAGGAGATCTCCTCGCGGATGACGTCGGACACCGCGATCATCGAGCAGATCGTCGGCACGACGGTATCGGTGGCGCTGCGCAATTTCATCACCGGGGTGGGCGGCATCGTCTACCTGTTCTTCCTCGCCCCGACGCTGACCGCCGGGCTGCTTGTCGGCATTCCGCTGATCGTGGTGCCGATCATCTGGTTCGGCCGCCGCCTGCGCGCGGTCTCGCGCACCAGCCAGGACCGGGTGGCCGACATCGGTGCGCTCACCGCCGAAGTGCTCGGCGGCATCCGCATCGTCCAGGCCTTCAACCAGGAAGGGCGCGAGTGGGAACGCTTCGCCACCGCGGTCAACCGGACCTTCGCCACGGCCAAGCGGCGCATCATGATCCGCGCGACGATGACGGCGATGATCATGGTGCTGATCTTCGGCGCGATCACCGTGCTGATGTGGCGCGGGGCGATCGGCGTGTCCGAAGGGACGATCAGCGGCGGCACGATCGCCGCCTTCGTCATCACCGGCGGCCTGGTCGCCGGCGCCTTCGGCTCGCTGAGCGAGGTCTACGGCGACCTGCTGCGCGGCGCCGGCGCGGCGAGCCGGCTGAACGAGCTGCTCAACGAACGGCCGACGATCGCGGCGCCGGCCAAGCCGGTCGCCCTGCCTTCGCCGCCGCGCGGGCAGATCGCCTTCGAGCACGTCACTTTCCGTTATCCGGCGCGGCCCGAAGTCGCGGCGCTGGCCGACTTCACCCTGAAAGTCGAGCCGGGCGAGACGGTGGCGATCGTCGGGCCGTCCGGCGCGGGCAAGTCGACGCTGTTCCAGCTTGCCCAGCGGTTCTACGATCCGCATGCCGGCGTGGTGAAGCTCGACGGCGTGCCGCTGCCCTCGGCCGATCCCGCTGAGATCCGCCGCCGCATGGCGCTGGTGCCGCAGGAAGGCACCCTCTTTGCCGCCAGCGCACGCGACAACCTGCGCTACGGCAACTGGGACGCCGGCGACGACGAGATCTGGACCGCCGCCCGCGCCGCCAATGCCGAGCGCTTCCTGCGCGAGCTGCCCGAAGGCCTCGACACTTTCCTGGGAGAGGACGGCGCCCGGCTGTCGGGCGGCCAGCGCCAGCGCATCGCCATCGCCCGCGCGCTGCTGCGCGACGCGCCGATCCTGCTGCTCGACGAGGCGACCAGCGCGCTCGACGCCGAGAGCGAGCGGCTGGTTCAGGACGCGCTCGACCGGCTGATGGAAAGCCGGACGACGCTGGTCATCGCTCACCGCCTCGCCACCGTGCGCAAGGCCGACCGGATTGTCGTCATGGACCAGGGCCGGATTGTCGAGGAAGGCACCCACGAGGCGCTGAGCGGCGCCGGCGGCCTCTACGCACGCCTCGCCTCGCTGCAGTTCGACGATCCGCAGGTGTCGACGCTGGAGTGAGCCCCCGCGACGGCGGCGGTGCAGTTGTCGATGCGGCATTTCGGCGGATGGTGCTCTATATGGCAGAAGGTCCCCGCTGCGGGATTCGCTGATCGAGGAGTACCCGTGTCGCGCCATCGCCTGCTTGCCGCCGCCGCTGTCCTGGCTTTCGCAACCTCGCCCGCCGCCGCGCGCGACGCCGCACCCGCTTCGGGCGAGTGGGGCAGCTTCGGCATCCAGACGCAATGGATCGACGGCGCCGCGAAGCCGGGCGACGACTTCGACCGCTACGTCAACGGCAAGTGGAACGACGTCACCCGGATGCCCGAGGACAAGGCACGGATCGGCGCCTTCATCACGCTGCGCGACCTTTCGGAAGAGCGGCTGCACGCGATCCTCGACGAACTGGTAGCGGCCAGCCCGCCGCCCGGCAGCGCCGAGGCGCGCGTCGCCGCCGCCTACCGCGCCTTCATGGATACCGACGGCATCGAGCGGGCCGGGCTGGCCCCGGCGCGGCCCTGGCTCGACCGCATTGCCCGGGCGCGCACCACCGAGGACGTGCTCGGGCTGTTCGGCACGCCCGGCTATGCCTCGCCGCTGGGCATCTCGATCGATGCCGACGAGAAGCAGAGCGACCGCTACGTCCTCTATCTCGGCCAGGGCGGCCTGGGCCTGCCCGACCGCGACTTCTACCTGGCCGACACGCCGCGCTACCGGGAGATCCGGGCGAAGTACCGCGACTACCTGGCGCTGCTGCTGGGCAAGGCCGGCTATGCCGATCCCCAGGCCGCGGCCGGCTCGGTGCTGGCGCTGGAGACGGCAATGGCGCGGGCGATGTGGGACCGCGCCGTCTCGCGCGAGCGCGACCTGACCTACAACAAGCTGAGCCGGGCCGAGCTCGATGCCCTGGCGCCGGCCGGCATGATGGCCACGCTGCTTGGCGGCGCGGGAGTGGGCAGCGTCGGCGAAGCCGTCGTCGTCCAGCTTCCCCCCACCGCGGCCGAACTGGCTTCCGCCCAGATCACGCCCGAGGCGGCGGCGGCCAAGATCGGCGGCGGCGTGCCCGCGACTTTCCGGCTGGTCGCCGAGACGCCGGTCGCCACCTGGCAGGCCTATCTCGCCGCCCGTTTCCTCAGCGACCACGCCGGCTATCTCCCGCGCGAGATCGACGATGCCTACTTCGCCTTCTACGGCACGCTGCTGGGCGGCCAGCCGAAGCAGCGCGACCGTTGGAAGCGCGGCATCGGCGCGGTCGAGGGGCAGCTCGGCGAGCTGCTCGGCAAGATCTACGCGGCGCGCTTCTATCCGCCGGCGAACCAGGCGGCGATGGCCGATCTTGTCGCCAACCTGCGCCAGGCGATGCAGGCCAATCTCGCCGACCTTGCCTGGATGGGGCCCGAGACGCGCAAGGAAGCCGAGGCCAAGCTCGCGGCCTTCACCCCCAAGATCGGTGCGCCGCAGGCGTTCAAGACTTACGAAGGGCTTGAAGTCGCCGCCGATACGCCGCTGGCCAACCAGCTGGCGGCGGAGCGGTGGGGCTGGAACTACCAGCTGGCCCGGATGGGCAAGCCGGTCGACCGCAGCGAATGGTTCATGCTGCCGCAGACGGTGAACGCCTATTACAATTCCACCTTCAACGAGATCGTCTTCCCGGCCGCGATCCTGCAGCCGCCGTTCTTCAACCTGAGCGCCGACCCGGCAGTGAACTACGGCGCGATCGGCGCGGTGATCGGGCACGAGATGGGCCACGGCTTCGACGACCAGGGCGCCAAGTCCGACGGCGCCGGCAACCTGCGCGACTGGTGGACGCCGAAGGACAAGGCCGCGTTCCAGGCGCTGACCGGCAAGCTGGTCGGCCAGTACAATGCCTTCTGCCCGTTCGACGAGGCCAGCGAGGGCGGCAAGGCCTGCGTCAACGGCCAGCTCACGCTCGGCGAGAACATCGGCGACCTCGGCGGGCTCAGCCTCGCCTATCGCGCCTACCGGCTCTCGCTGCACGGCCAGCCCGACCCGGTGATCGACGGCACGACCGGCGACCAGCGCTTCTTCATGGCCTGGGCGCAGGTCTGGCGCTCCAAGGTCCGCGACCAGCTCGCCCGGCAGTACCTGGTGACCGACCCGCATTCGCCGCCGCAGTATCGCATCAACGGCATCGTCCGGAACTTCGACGAATGGTACCGCGCCTTCGGCGTCCGGCCCGGCGACAAGCTCTACCTGCCGCCCGAGCAGAGGGTGCGGATCTGGTAGGGCATTCGTCGTCCCGGGCTTGCCCCGGGACCGCCGGCCTCGTCGAGGGAACCCGACGAAAGGCTTGACTTGCCCGATGGGCCGGGCTTCACGGGGCGCACATGGACCTGACCCTGACCGCCATCCTCCTCGGCATCGTCGAGGGCCTGACCGAATTCATCCCCGTGTCCTCGACCGGCCACCTGATCCTGGCCTCGGAAGTGTTCGGCTACGACGCCAAGCAGTGGGCGGTGTTCAACGTCGTCATCCAGCTCGGCGCGATCCTGGCAGTGGTGGTCCAGTACTGGCGCACGTTCTGGGCGGTCGGCTTCGGCCTGCTGCGGCTCGACCCGATGAGCATCGCCTTCGTGCGCAACCTGCTGGTGGCGTTCCTGCCCTCGGCGGTGCTGGGGCTGCTGCTCAAGGACTATATCGACATCATGCTCGGCAGCCCGATGGTCGTCGCCTGGGCGCTGATCGCGGGCGGCATCGCCATCCTCGTCATCGAGCGCTATGCCCGCGAAGGATCGGCGAGCGGGGTCGCCCAGCTGCCGGTCAGCCAGGCCCTGGGCGTTGGGCTGGTGCAGTGCCTGTCGATGGTCCCCGGCGTCAGCCGCTCGGGCGCGACGATCATGGGCGCGCTGGCCATGGGCATCGAGCGCCGCACCGCCGCCGAATTCAGCTTCTTCCTCGCCGTGCCGACGATGCTGGGCGCGACGACGCTCGAGCTGTGGGACAGCCGCGCGGAGCTGGCCTCGGGCATGGGTCCGGTCGGCTGGAGCGAGATCGCGGTGGGCTTCACCGTTGCCTTCCTCGTCGCCCTGGTCGTCATCCGCGCCTTCGTCGCCTTCGTCAGCCGGTCGGGCTTCGCGCCCTTCGCCTGGTACCGCATCGGCGCGGGCCTGCTCGCCGTGGCGCTTTTCTCGACGCACTGACCGGCGCTTTTGCGGGAACTTTCCGCTTCCCGGGGACTTTCCGCTGCATATCAGCAGAGGACAACAGACATGGGACTTATCATCCTTCTCGTCATCGGCGGCCTGATCGGCTGGCTCGCCAGCATCGTCATGCGCACCGACGGCCAGCAGGGCATCCTGCTCAACGTCGTGGTGGGCATCATCGGCGCCTTGCTTGCCGGTCTGCTGCTCAACCCGTTGATCGGCGGCGGCAACATCATGAACGGCGACTATAGCGGCAGTGCGCTGCTGGTCTCGTTCCTCGGTGCGGTGATCCTGCTGGCGATCTTCAATCTCTTCCGCAGGGGCTCGATGCGCTGAGCGGAACAGGCACAGCGAGCGAAAAGGCCGGCAGGGCAACCTGCCGGCCTTTTCATTTGCATCGGCGGCGGGCCTGTCGCAGCTTCGGCCCATGGGACGATTGAAGCGCAAGGACTACGAAGAGCTGCTGAAGCCGCTCGACGAAGAGCTGGTGGCGATGTCGCGCTGGGTGCAGGCGCGGGGCGTTCGCCTGCTGGTGCTGTTCGAAGGCCGCGACACGGCCGGCAAGGGCGGTGCCATCGCGGCGATCTCGCGCCATCTCAATCCGCGGCAATGCCGTACCGCCGCCCTGTCCAAGCCGAGCGAGGCAGAGCGCGGGCAATGGTATTTCCAGCGCTATGTCGCCCACTTGCCGACGCGCGGCGAGATCGTGCTGTTCGATCGCAGCTGGTACAATCGCGCCGGGGTCGAGCGGGTCATGGGCTTCTGCACCGAGGCGGAGACCCGGGACTTCCTGCAGCAGGCCCCGGTCTTCGAGAAGCAGCTGGTCGACGACGGCATCCTGCTGTTCAAGTACTGGCTGACCTGCGACCAGGAAGAACAGGAAGAGCGGCTGGCCGAACGGCTGGAAGACCCGCTCAAGCGATGGAAGCTGTCGCCTGTCGATCTCAGCGCGCGCGAGAAGTACCGCGAGTACACCCGGGCGCGCGAAGAAATGCTCGCCGCCACTCACACCGTGCATGCGCCGTGGACGCTGGTCGACTTCAACGACCAGCATCGCGGCCGGCTGACGGTGATTCGCGATCTCCTCGACCGCTTGCCCGATCTGCGCGGCGACGACGAGGAAATCGCGCTGAAGCCGCTCGACCGCGAGCCCGCGCGCGAGGAATTCAGCGTACTGAAGCCGATCCCCTCCTATCCGGACGGTTCCGGCGCTTGACTTTGCCGGCCCTCTGGCGCAAGGCCCGCAGCCCTGAGCGGCGAGGCTTTCGCCGCTTTCGTTGTTTGAGTGGCCATCGTCCCTGCGGCACGGCAGTGCCGAACAGGCGCAGTGGCAGTTGGAAGTTTAGGAAAGCGTCATGGCGAAGCCCGCAACCGTAAAGATCAAGCTGGTCTCCACTGCCGACACCGGATTTTTCTACGTTACCAAGAAGAATCCGCGGAACACGACCGAGAAAATGAGCTTTCGCAAGTACGATCCCGTCGTGCGCAAGCACGTCGAGTTCAAGGAAGCCAAGATCAAGTAAGGTTCACCGCCGGTTCAATCCCTGCGGTGCAGTGACAGGGCGATGAACCGGATGACCGCTACTTGGATGAAGCTCGTCGGCGCAGCCCTTGGGGCTGCGCTTTGCGTTTCCCTACCGGTCTTTGCCGCCCCTGCCGCTCCCGCTGCGGAGAGCGCGCGGCACCTGTCCGAAGTCGTCGGCGCCCTGCGCGCGATCTCGACCCTGAAGGCCGATTTCACCCAGACCGACCGCAACGGCCAGCGCGTCAGCGGCCAGCTGACGCTCAAGCAGCCCGGCAAGATCCGCTTCCAGTACGAGAAGGGCGTGCCGCTGCTGATCGTCGGCGACGGCCGGGCGCTGACCATGATCGATTACGAGGTGCGGCAGGTGCAGCGTTGGCCGATCGGCAACAGCCCGCTGGGCGCCCTGCTCGATCCCCGGCGCGACGTCGCCCGCTACGGCACCGTCCAGCCGACCGGCAATCCCGACGTCGTCAGCGTCGAGGTGCGCGATGCCAAGCACCCCGAATATGGCGTCATCACTCTGGTCTTCATCCGCAAGCCCTCGGCGCCCGGGGGGCTCGAGCTGGTGAACTGGGTGGCGCTCGACTCGCAGAACAAGCGGACGACGATTCGGCTCAGCAACCACCGCTATGGCGAGTCGGTCGGCGACGACGCGTTCAGGTGGAAGGACCCCCGCGTACCGACTCGTCGATGACGGGCAACGCGCTGCCGCTGTCCGTGTCTTCGCTGCGACAAACTGCGACAATTGTCTGTGCCATGTTCACTTGGCAGCAAGCAAAAAGCTCCTAAATTAACCCTTGTCAGAGCGGCTTGAGGCGGGTTTCCCCCCTGTTGCCCGCGCCTCCTAGTAGGTCGCTCTGGTTAAGCGTGACGAACGCTCAAAGGAACCCTCGTCCCATTGCCCCCGGGACGAGGGTTTTCCTTTGCCCGGTCACCCCGCGCCACCACCATTGCCGTCGCTTGCCGACACTTCTAAAGCCGGCGCCATGGTCACGATCGCCACCTGGAACATCAATTCGGTCCGCCTGCGCATCGCTCAGGTCGAGCGCTTCCTTGTCGAGCAGGCGCCCGACGTGCTCTGCCTGCAGGAGATCAAGACGGTCGAATCGCTGTTCCCGCACGAGGCCTTCGAGAAGCTCGGCTATACCCATCGCGTCGTCCACGGGCAGAAGGGCTACCACGGCGTCGCGACGGTCAGCCGCATCCCGTTCCGCGAATTCAGCAAGCACGACTGGCAGGACAACGGCGAGGCCCGCCACATCGGCGTCGAGCTGCTGGGGCCCGGCCAGGGCGTGGTGCTGGAGAACGTCTACATCCCCGCCGGCGGCGACGTGCCCGACCGCGAGGTGAACGCCAAGTTCGGCCAGACGCTCGACTTCCTCGGCCGCATGACGCGCTGGGCCGACAAGCTCGATCGGCCGACGCTGCTGGTCGGCGACTTCAACATCGCCCCGCTCGAATGCGACGTCTACGACCACAAGGCGCTGCTCAAGGTGGTCAGCCACACGCCGCTCGAGGTGGAGACGCTGGGCCGCCTGCGCGACGCGCACGGCTGGGTGGATCTCGGCCGCCACCATATCCCCGCCCCCGAGCGCAACTGGACCTGGTGGTCCTACCGCACTTTCTGGCAGGAGAAGGACCGCGGGCGCCGGCTCGACCACATGTGGGCCTCGCCCGAGCTGGCCCGGCAGTCGGCCGGCCATCGCTTCGTCGAGGAGACCCGGCGCTGGGAGCAGCCTTCGGACCATGTCCCGCTGATCACGGAGTTCGATCTCTGAGCGATCCTTCGCCTCCCGCCGGCGCCGCGCGCCGGGTGGCGCTGGCGATCGATGCGCTGCGCCACGGCTGGCCGGTGGCGATCGCGGGCGGCTTTGCCCTGCTGCCGGCCGAGACCGGCTTCGGCGAGGGGGTGCAGGCGCGGCACATGCTGATTTCGGCGGCGCGGGCGGCGACGCTGAAGCTCGCCAACCAGCGCGACGCCGCCGTGCCGGAAGCGCCGGTGATGATCCGTGCCGCCGAGCCCTTCGACCTTGCCCAGGCGCGCGCCATTGCCGATCCCGCGCTCGACCTGCTGTACCCGCTCAAGGGCCCCTTCGCTGCCGAGCATATCGCCGATCCCGCCGCGGCCGCGGCGGCGATGGAACTGGCGCGGCTCGCCGGGGTGCTGCCGGCGTTCCTGGTCGATCCGGTGCCGGCGGGAGAGGCGCAGGCGTTCGCCCCGGCCGACCTCGCCGCCTGGAAGGACGCCGGCCGGCTCGCCATCGCGACTCGCGCGCGGCTTCCCGTCGCCCATTGCGAGGATGCCGAGATCGTCGCCTTCCGCTCCGCCGACGACCTGCGCGAGCATGTCGCGCTGGTGATCGGACGCCAGGACGGCGATCGCCCGCCGCTGGTGCGGCTGCATTCCGAATGCCTGACCGGCGACATCCTCGGCAGCCTCAAGTGCGACTGCGGCCCGCAGCTCGACGCCGCGCTCCACGCCATGGCCGAAGAGGCCGGCCGCGGCGGCTGGGGAGTGCTGCTCTACCTGCGCCAGGAAGGCCGGGGCATCGGCCTGATCAACAAGCTGCGCGCCTATCGCCTGCAGGACCAGGGCTTCGACACGGTCGACGCCAACAATCGCCTCGGCCTGCCGACCGAGGCGCGCGACTTCCCCGTGGCGGCGCGCATGCTGGCGCTGCTCGGCGTCCATGCCGTCCGGCTGATGACCAACAACCCGGCCAAGGTGGCGGCGCTGGAAAGCGAAGGCGTGACCGTCGCCGAGCGGGTGCCGCACAAGCTGCCGCCCAACCCGCACAACGAGCGCTATCTGGCGACCAAGCGCAACCGCACCGGCCACTTGCTTTAGGAGGCGCTGGCGGCCTGTGATCTGGGCGAAGCCTTCACCAGCAAACCAAGCTTCGCCGTATCGAAACATCTCGTCACCCTGAACTCGGTTCAGGGCCCATTTCTCCCCAAGCGCCGGTGGCCTGCATGGGCGGACCACAGCACGGTTGCGCCTCGGTCCTGAGGTTCGGGGCTTGGGGAGAAATGGGTGCTGAAACAAGTTCAGCATGACGAGGGTGGTTGGTGGGGCGGGGAAGGAAGCGCAGCCCCCGTCGCTCACCGCGTCTCGTAGCGCCGCAGCCCCTGGCCCAGGGCGTTCTCGCCGATCGCCAGGCGATCGCCCGACCAGTCGGCGACGAAGACGCTGCCCCATTCGACGCCGGGCGCGAAGCGGGCGTCGTTGCCGGAGATGACCAGGCCGTCGGAGCTGTTCTCCTTGTCCTCGGCGGTCACGGCGATGAAGGCCGAATGGTTTTCCTTGTTGGTCCCCTGGACGAACCAGTTGCCGGTGATCCGGCCGGTCGCGCCCGCCGGCAGGTCGATCATGTAGTTGGTCCCACGCCCCGCCGAATCGTCGAAGCTCGTATCGGTGACGGTGACGCGGGGCGAGCGGGACTTGAGATAGTGCCCGCCGCGCCCGGCTTCGAACCGGCTGCGGCTGACGTTGAGCGCCCCGTAATGGCCGATGTAGATCGAATGGGCGCAGCCGCCGCCGCCTTCGCAAGTGCCGAGGCGGGTGAAGGTCGACTTGTCGATGGTCACCGTGCCCGACGGATCGTCGGCGGTGAGGATGCCCTGCTCGCTGTCGCGGAACCAGCTCTGGGTGACGGTGAGATTGCCGCGCTCGAGCCGGATGCCGGCGCCGTTCTTGTCGGGCACGCGGATATTGGCGAAGACCAGACCTTCCACCCGGGCGCTGCGGCCGCGCAGGACCAGCGCCGCCTTGCCTTCGCAGGCGACGCCCTCGATTACCGCTTCGCCGGGGACGGCGGCGACATAGGCGATCTCGCCCGCCTCCTGCACGGCGCAGTCGGCGAAGCGGTAGGAGGCGAGGCGGATGGTGCCCTGCCCGCCGCCGATGGCGTTGATCGCATCCTGCAGGCGGTCGTAGCCGCGGCCGGTCTCGACCACCGTATAGGGCGCCCCCTGCTGCGGTTCGGCCGGAGCCTGGGTTGCGGGAAGCGCCGCGGCGACGAGCGCGGCGGCGGCGATGGCGATGCGTCCGGCCTTTTCCATGGCGGCATTCTAGCGCCGTCTCCCCTCGCCCGCATCCGCCGCGGCGGGCGCGTCCAGAGCTGGGACAGCCGCGGGCCGAGAGCTTACCGTCTTGAACAAAACGCCGATCGCCCCTACAATTGTCCTGCGGGCCGGGCCCCTCTGGCGCGGCGCCTCGGCGGACGGCTTTTGGCCGGCCCGCCAACGGCGCGGCGTGATGTCGGACCGCATCGGATGTCGCCGATGTTCGGGTCCAGCTAGCGCCACTCCCCCCAATTCGGCGCGGACCCCATCGGCGCATCCGATCGAACCCAACCTCGTGTTCGAAAGGGACATTCGATATGTCAGACCGTGCCTTCCGCCTTCTCCAGCGCCACCAGCGGATCGACGAGGAACTGCTGCGCGCGCAGTCCAGGCGCTTCCCCGATCCGTTCGAGATCATGCGGCTCAAGAAGCTCAAGCTGGCGATAAAGGACCGCCTGGCGCGGCTCGTCCGCAGGCACGCGCCCAGCGGCTGAGCCCGCCCCGGCGATAAGGGGTGATCGATCCGATATCGACCCATCTCGGATTGCCCCGATCCCCAGACGCGCTAGACCACCGGATCAGCTTGCGATTATAGCAAATATGCTATACAAGGGAGGCGGATGGCCTGGAAGGTCAGTTTCCTGGACGACGTGGTCGAGCGTGAAGTTCTGGAACTGCCGAGGGACATTCAGGCCCGATTGCTGCGCATTTCCGAAATGATCGAGCAGCTCGGACTGGCGGTCATGCGCGAGCCCTACGTGAAGCATCTCGAGAAATCGCTCTGGGAGATGCGGATGGTAGGCCGCGACGGGATTGCGCGGGCGCTGTACGTAACGGCTTACCATGGGCGTGTGGTGATAGTCAGGGTGTTTCGCAAGAAGTCGCAGAAGACGCCGCGGCGCGAAATCGAACTGGCTCTTAGGCGGGCAATGCAGTTGAAATGAGCAAGTTGATCCCAATCGATCGAGCGGCCGCGCAGTGGCGGAAGGATCCCGAGTTCATCCGGGAATACGACGCGCTCGAGGAAGAATTTGCATTGGCCGCATCCTTGATCAAGGCCCGCATCCAGGCGGGACTGACCCAGGAGGAAGTCGCCGCGCGGATGGGCACGACGCAAAGTGCGGTCGCTCGTCTCGAAGGCGGCAAGTCGCTGCCGTCGACCGCTACGCTGATCAGATTTGCCCGGGCGACAGGCACCCGACTGCGCCTCAGCTTCGAACGATTGGCCTAGGCACCAAGCGCCATTGCCATCCTACCGCGCGCCCAGGTCGCCCTTGCCCACGGTTGCGCTCGCCATTTCCAGCATGCGGTCGAGGCTCTTCTTCGCAGCGAGGCGCAGCCCTTCCTCGATTTCGATGCGCGGCTGCAGGTCGCGCAGGGCGAGGTAGAGCTTCTCGAGTGTGTTGAGCGCCATGTAGGGGCAGATGTTGCAGTTGCAGTTGCCGTCGGCGCCGGGCGCGCCGATGAAGGTCTTGTTCGGCAGCGCCCTTTCCATCTGGTGGATGATGTGCGGCTCGGTCGCGACGATCAGCGTGTCGCCTTCGAAGGTCTTGGCGAAATCGAGGATGGCGCTGGTCGAGCCGACCATGTCGGCATGGTCGATGATCGCCGGCGGGCATTCGGGGTGCGCGGCCACCGGGGCGCCGGGATGCTGCGCCTTGAGCTTGAGCAGCTCGGTCTCGCTGAAGGCCTCGTGGACGATGCAGACGCCCGGCCAGAGCAGCATCGGCCGGTCGAACTTGCGGCTGAGATAGCCGCCGAGGTGCCGGTCGGGACCGAAGATGATCTTCTGGTCGCGGGGGATCTGGTTGAGGATCGTCTCGGCGCTCGACGAAGTGACGATGATGTCGCTGAGCGCCTTAACCTCGGTCGAGCAGTTGATGTAGGTCAGCGCGATGTGGTCGGGATGAGCCTCGCGGAAAGCCTTGAACTTTTCGGGCGGGCACGAATCCTCGAGGCTGCAGCCGGCGTCGAGGTCGGGCAGCACGACGATCTTCTGCGGGCTGAGGATCTTGGCCGTGTCGGCCATGAATTTCACGCCGCAGAAGGCGATCACATCGGCATCGGTCGCCGCCGCCTTGCGCGAGAGTTCGAGCGAATCCCCGACGAAGTCGGCAAGGTCCTGGATCTCGGGCTTCTGGTAGTAGTGCGCGAGGATCACCGCGTTGCGCTCCTTGCGCAGGCGATCGATCTCGGCGCGCAGGTCGAGGCCGGTGAGATTGGCGGTCTGGACGGTCATCGCGGCATTATCCCTTCGGGCTGGAGCGGCTCAGATAGGGACTGTGCCGCTTCCACCCAAGGAGAAAAATGCGCGGCCGGCGTCAGCTCGCCGCGACGCGGCCGGCCAGGGCGATCCAGTCCGGCGTGATCGCCGCCAGCTCGACGACGAGATGGGTCAGGACGATCACCACGCCCACGGCGATCGTCGCCGGGTGAACGGCGCCGAGCGTACGGCGATCGTGGCGCACGACCAGCGAGAGCACGGCAAGCTGGACGACCATCACCAGCCATTCGCCCCAGGGCATGATCAGCGGCATCGGCAGCACCCGCCCCAGCGCCGGCTCCATGATCAGGATCGTCGCACCCAGCATCAGCCGCTGGTGCCAGTCGGTCCGGCGGCGGTTGATCACGGCAGCAGCGATCATCCCGGCGAAGACGGCGATGCCGATCTGCGTCAGGGCGAGGAAGTAGGGCGGAGTGAAGAACGGCGGCACGTGCTGCGTCCGGATGCTCAGGATGCCGGCGGCGCTGCCGATCACGCAGACCGCCGCGGCCAGGGCGACGCCGAGCCAGCCGAGCCGGCGATGCAGCGCCACGTTGTCGCGCTGGGTCAGCGACGGCTGGACGACGGTCAACGCCAGCCAGGCGATCATGACCACGCCGTGGAGGTGGATCCACGCCGGCACGTTCGCGAAATCGACGAAGCCGCGCGCGGCGAACTGCGCAAAGCCGAAGACGATGAACAGCGCCATGCCGAGCGCCATCTTCTGCCAGAACGAAAGGCCGCCCGCGTCGGCCTGGGCAACGCTTGCCATGTCCCCAATTCTCCCACTCTTATCGGGCCCATGATAGCCCAGCCGAGCGGCGAATCAAAGGCGGTAGTTCAGCCCGGCAGGGGCTGCCAGCGCTCTCCCTCGCGGGAGACGACGCCGCGGCTTTCGAGATCGATGAGGTGCGCCAGCACCGAGCGGCCGGCCGCCGGCCACAGCTGCCGGTCGACGCCGGCGTACATGCGCGGCACCATGGCTTCGATTTCCGCCAGGCCTTCGCCGAGGAGGTTGAGGATCTGCTTCTCGCGCTGGCGGCGGTGGCCGATCATGCCGCGCACCAGCTGGCGCGGCTTCTCCACCGCCGGGCCGTGCGCCGGGTAGTAGATCCGGTCGGCGCGGTCGTGCAGCTTCTGCAGGCTCTGCATATAGGCGGCCATGTCGCCGTCGGGCGGCGCGACGACGCTGGTCGACCAGCCCATGACATGGTCGCCGGTGAACAGCGCGCCGGATTCCTCGAGCGCGAAGCACAGGTGGTTCGAAGTGTGGCCGGGGGTGGCGACCGCAGTGAGCGTCCAGCCTAGGCCGGAAATGCTCTCGCCGTCGCCGAGGATGCGGTCCGGCCGATAGGACGCGTCGAAAGCGGCGTCGGAGCGGGGGCCGTCGTCGGCGAGCGTCAGCGGCGCGCAGCCGATCACCGCCGCGCCGGTGCGCTCGGCCAGCGGCGCGGCGGCGGGCGAATGGTCGCGGTGAGTATGGGTGCAGCAGATCGCCGTCAGCCGCGCGTCGCCGATCGCCGCCAGCAGCGCGGCGAGATGATCTTCCTCCAGCGGACCGGGATCGATCACCGCGACTTCGCTGCCGTTGCCGACGACGTAGCTCTGCGTGCCGGTGAAAGTGAAGGCCGAGGGGTTGGCGGCCAGGACGCGGCGCACGAGCGGCTCGGGCTGCTCGGCCATGCCGACGGGCCAGGGCTGGGACGGAAAGTTCATGGCGGGGATATGGAGATCGCGATAGGGGATGTCGAGCAATTCTCGGGGAGACTGCGGTGCCGAGGCAAGGCGATCTGATCCTGGTCCTGGATGCGGGCACGACTTCGACTCGCGCCATGGTCTTCGACTGCGCCGGGGCGGTGCACGGCCTGGCGCAGCGCGAGCTGGTCCAGCACTATCCGCGGCCCGGCTGGGTCGAGCACGACGCCGGCGAGATCTGGCAGGCCACTCTCGCGGTCGCGCGCGAGGCGATCGCGCAGGGCGGCGGGGCCGAACGCATCGCCTGCATCGGCATCACCAACCAGCGCGAGACCGTGGTCGCCTGGGACCGGACCAGCGGCGAGCCGCTGGCGCGCGCCATCGTCTGGCAGGACCGCCGCACCGCCGACGCCTGCGCCGGCCTGCGCGCGGCCGGGCACGAGGCGGCGGTGCAGGAACGGACCGGGCTGCTGCTCGACCCCTACTTTTCCGCGACCAAGCTGCGCTGGCTGCTCGACCACGTGCCCGCGGTGCGCGATGGCGCCGGCGCCGGGCGCCTGGCTTTCGGCACGGTCGAAAGCTGGCTGGTCTTCAAGCTGACCGGCGGCGCGCATCTCACCGACGCCAGCAACGCCAGCCGCACCAGCCTGCTGCCGCTCGCCGGCGCGAGCTGGGACGCGGGACTGTGCGACCTCTTCGGCGTGCCGGCAGGATCGCTGCCCGACGTCGTCGACAACTGCGGCAGCTTGGGCACCGTTTCACCCGACCTGTTCGGCACGGCGATCCCGATCACCGGCCTCGCCGGCGACCAGCAGTCGGCGACCATCGGCCAGGGCTGCCTCGCGCCCGGGGAGACCAAGGCGACCTTCGGCACCGGCGCCTTCGTGCTGACCAACATGGGCGAGGCGCTGCCGCGCTCGTGCCATCGCCTGCTCGGCACGGTGCTGTGCCAGCTGGGCGGCAAGCGCCGCTATGCGCTGGAAGGATCGGTCTTCGTGGCCGGCAGCCTGATCAAGTGGCTGCGCGACAGCCTGGGCCTGATCGTCACCGCCGCCGAGAGCGAGGCGCTGGCCCGCCAGGTGCCCGACAGCGGCGGCGTGGTGATCGTGCCTGCGCTGTCGGGCCTCGGCGCCCCGCACTGGCGGCCGGAAGCGCGCGCCAGCATCACCGGCATGAGCTTTGCCACCGGGCGCGCGCACATCGTCCGTGCGGCGCTGGAAGCGATGGCGCTGCAGGCGCACGATCTCGCCGTCGCCTTCGCCGGCGACGGCGCGCCCTGGACCGCGCTGCGGATCGACGGCGGCATGAGCGCCAACGACTGGATCGCGCAGGACCTCGCCGACCTGCTGGCGCTGCCGGTCGAACGCCCGGACTTCGTCGAGACCACGGCGCTGGGCGCGGCCATGCTGGCCGGAGTGGGCGCGGGCCTGTTCGCATCGCTGGACGATGCGGCAAAGGCGATGCGCGGGACGGTGCGGGGTTTCGTCCCCGACCTGGGCGAGGACGTGCGGAGCGCCAGGCTGGAGCTGTGGCGACGGGCGCTGGCGGGGGTTTGAAGAATGTTCGCCGTAAGCCTTGCCGATCGTTCCATCGACGAGGCCAGCGGTCCGCTGTGTACTGGACCGGACGCTGGGCTTGAAGAAATCGCCAGGCCCCGGACGAGCCTGGATCGACCAAGCCTAATTCACCACGGCCTTGCCCAGCCGCTCGCGCAGGCGGGTGATGGCGCTGGGTTCCTCGCTGTCGCGCTGGCGCCAGCTGCGGTCGAGCCGCTGCAGGCGGGCGTAGAAGCGTTCGGTGGCAGCGACCAGCTCGCGCGTGTCGGCGTCGAGCAGGCAGAGCTGGTCCGCGTCCGAAGTGCCGGCATCGGCGGTCAGCCGGCCGTAGCGGCGCAGCTGGAATTCGGAAAGCTCGCCCATGAAATAGGCCCGGTGGTTGAGCAGCCAGGCCAGGGCATGCATCATCCGCGTCGTCGTGCGCAGGCCTTCGCAGGACAGGGCGATGCGGGCCAGGTCCTCGTCCTCTCCCGCCTGCTCCATCCGGCCCGACAGGGCGAACCTGTGGCGCACGTCGTCGGACAGGACGAGCGCTTCGCAATAGAGCCCCTCGATGATCCGGGGGTTGATGGTTGCAGGCTCGGCCATGGCCAGCGGATATTGCGGTTTGACGACAAACTGCAACGGCTGCCGGCGGCTATTCACAGGTCAATTTCGAACTGTCCGAAAGCGGCACGGTTTGGGGGGCTTCGCGCGCCCCGGATCAGGCGATTATGTCGGGGATAAGATAGTCCTCGATCAGCGCGATCTGGTCCTTGAGCTTGAGCTTGCGCTTCTTGAGTCGGGCAAGCTGGAGCTGATCGGTCGACCCGGCCGACGTCAGCGCATCGATGGCGGCGTCGAGATCGCGGTGCTCGATCTTCAGCGCTTCCAGGCGCTTGCGCATTTCCTCTTCGCTCACCCCGAGCTTTTCCTCCGGCCAAACCCTGTACGAACCTGTACCTTGCCGTCCGGCCCGGCGCATCTCTGCCGCGATCTGCCGAACGGCTGCCATTAGGCTCTTCGCAAGATAGGCGGAATATGGTTGCATGACAATTGCGCCGGGCCCCGCTTCATGCCCGAGTCGGCAAAGCGACGGATCGGCCGCAAAATAGGAGGACCATCCGATGGATACTTCGCATGTCAGCGCCCTGCAGCTCAAGCACGCCGGTTTGGAGCGGCAGATCCAGGAGGAGATGAACCGACCTATGCCTGACAATGCCGTGATCCAGACTCTCAAGAAGCAGAAGTTGCGGATCAAGGAAGCGATCACTCAGAACTGAGCTTCCGCGCCGGGGGTGCCCCGCTGGCGGGGTCATATCGGCCCGGCGGCGATTGCGCATCGCGCGTTCCCAAAGCCAAAGCTTTGGAGTAGGCGGAGTCCATGACCAGCTCCGCCGTCGCCGCCGCACGCACGATATTGACGCGGCTTCATGATGTCATGGCCTCGCGCAGCGCCGCCCAGGTAAAGCTCAACACCGTCGTCGAAGTCATCGGCAGCGGGCTGAACAGCGAGGTCTGCTCGGTCTACCTGCTGCGCGAGGGCATGCTCGAGCTCTTCGCCACCCGCGGACTGGCGCAGGAAGCCGTCCACGTCACCCGCATGGCCGTGGGCGAGGGCCTGGTCGGCACCATTGCCGAGCGGATCGAGACGCTCAACCTGGCGGAAGCCGCGGCGCACCCGGACTTCTCCTACCGCCCCGAAACCGGCGAGGATAAGTTCCATTCCTTCGCCGGCGTGCCGATCGTCCGCCGCCAGCGCGCGGTCGGCGTGCTTTGCGTCCAGCACGTCGAGCCGCGCCGCTACGACGAGGTAGAGATCGAAGCGCTGCAGACCGTGGCCATGGTCCTGTCCGAACTGATCACCAACGCCGATCTCGTCGACGAGGAACAGGGGCTCGGCGCCGGCCCGGCGCAGACCGGGCCGCTGCAGCTGCGCGGCCTCACCCTGGTCAAGGGCCTGGCCAGCGGCCTTGCCGTCTTCCACCAGCCGCGCGTCAACGTCGAGCACGTCATGGCCGAGGACACGGAGGCCGAGCGGCAGCGCGTCTACCTCGCCTTCGACAAGATGCGCGAGCAGATCGACCGCATGGCCAGCCAGGTCGAATTCGGCGTCGGCGGCGAGCACGAGGAAGTGCTCGAGACTTACAAGATGTTCGCCTACGACGAAGGCTGGGCACGGCGCATCAACGAAGCGATCGATTCCGGCCTGACCGCGGAAGCAGCGATCGAGCGGGTCCAGCAGCGCACCCGCATGCGCATGCGGCAGATCGACGATCCGCTGCTCGCCGATCGCATGCACGACCTGGAAGACCTCGCGAACCGGCTGCTGCGCATCGTCTCGGGCCAGATCGGCACGGCGGCCAGCATGGGGCTCAGGAACGATGCGATCCTGATCGCGCGCAACCTCGGCCCGGCCGAGCTGCTCGAATACGATCGCCGCCGGCTGAAAGGCGTGATTCTCGAGGAAGGCTCGCTGACCTCGCATGTCGTCATCGTCGCGCGGGCGATGGGCATCCCGGTGCTCGGCCGCGTGCGGGGCCTGCGCGGCGTGGTGCGCGACGGCGACCAGCTGCTGCTCGACGCCGACCAGGGCACGGCGACGGTCCGTCCCGCCCAGGTCGTGCTGGAAGCCTTCGAGGCGCGGTTCGCCAAGAGCCGCGAGCGCCAGGCCGCCTATGCCGCGCTGCGCGAGGTCGAGCCGTGCACCCGCGACGGCACGCGCATCACTGTCATGATCAACGCCGGCCTGCGCGACGACATGGCCAATCTCAGCCTGACCGGCGCCGACGGGATCGGCCTGTTCCGCACCGAGTTCCAGTTCCTCGTCTCGGCGACGCTCCCCTCGCGCGAGCGCCAGACCCGGCTCTACCGCGACGTGCTGGAAGCCGCCGGCGACAAGCCGGTGATGTTTCGCACCGTCGACATCGGCGGCGACAAGACGCTGCCCTACCTGCGCCACGACGACGGCGACGGAGAAGAGAACCCGGCGATGGGCTGGCGCGCGCTGCGCGTCGCGCTCGAGCGCGACGGGCTGCTCAAGGTGCAGGCGCGCGCGCTGCTCGAGGCGTCGGCCGGGCGAACGCTCAACGTCATGTTCCCCATGGTGTCCGAGCCCTGGGAGTTCGACGCGGCCAAGGCCGTGTTCGACAGCCAGGTCGCCTTCCTCAAGAAGCAGAAGCGGCCGATGCCCGAGGCGATCCGCTACGGCGCCATGCTCGAAGTGCCGGCCCTGGCGGAACAGCTCGACGTGCTCGCGCCGAAGCTGTCGTTCCTGTCGATCGGGACCAACGATCTCACCCAGTTCCTTTTCGCCGCCGACCGCTCGAACCCCAAGCTGGCCGAGCGCTACGACTGGCTGAGCCCGTCGATCCTGCGCTTCCTGCGGCGCGTGCTCGGCTCGGTGGCGGGGCGCAATCTCGATGTGACGGTCTGCGGCGAGATGGGCGGCCGGCGGCTGGAAGCGCTGGCGCTGCTCGCCATCGGCATCCGCCGCCTGTCGATCACCCCGGCGGCGGTCGGCCCGATCAAGGAACTGGTGAGCCAGATCGATCTCGGCGAAGCCACCGCCTTCATGGCAGGCCTGCTCGCCTCGCCCCCGCGCGACTTGCGGGCGGCGCTGCTCGACTGGGCCAGCGCGCGCGGCCTGGCCTGCGACTAGGGAGACGAGGCGGGCGGCGGATCGGGAATTCGTCGACGCTGGGAAACGCTTCACGGAAATGCTGTTAGCGGCTATCGCGAAGTGCCGTTGACTTTGAAACCGGAGCGGCGTTGTCAGTGCCGGGGCGATACTCAGCCAGTCAGTGCCGGGCAGGAGCGGAATGGCCGAATCCGAAGTGCATAATTCCGAGCTTTCGCCCGACGGTGCCGGCGCCCGCCTGCGCCGCGCCCGGGAAGCTGCGGGACTGAGCCTGGCCGACATCGCCGCCCGGACCAAGATCGCCGAGCGTCACCTGGCATCGATCGAGCAAGGCCGCTTCGGCGATCTCGCCAGCAGCACCTATGCGGTCGGGTTCGCCCGCGCCTATGCCCGCGCCGTCGATCTCGACGAGATCGCGATGGCGCAGGCGGTGCGCGCGGAACTCGCCACCCGCGACGACGTCCGCCCGGGGCCGAAGGCCGACGTCTTCGAGCCGGGCGATCCGGCGCGCGTACCGGGTTCGCGGCTGGCCTGGGTCGCCGGCCTCGCGGCGCTGGCCGTCATCGTCTTGGTTTTCGTGTTCTGGCGCAGCTATTTCTCGCCGGCCGTGACTCTGCCCGAGCTCGTGGCCGTGCAGCCGCCGAGCGCTGCCCCGAGCAGCGGGGTCCCGGCAGTGCCGCCACCGGCCGCTGCGGGCCAGGCGGTCGTCTTCACCGCGCTGGAGCCGGGCGTCTGGGTCAAATTCTACGACGCCGCCGGCCGGCAGCTGATGCAGAAGCAGATGGCCAAGGGCGAAAGCTACACGGTTCCTGCAGGGGCCGACGGCCCGATGCTGCGCACCGCCCGTCCCGATGCCCTGCAGATCGCGGTGGGCGGGCGGATCGTGCCCCGGCTTTCGGAAAAGTCCGAGACCGTCTCCGACGTGCCGGTATCCGCGGCTGCCTTGCTGGCGCGCGCGGCTCCAACGGCGAGCCGGGCGGCGGTGCCGTCGCCGTCAGCGGCCGCATCGCCCTCGCCGGCGGTCTCGCGGACGAGTGCGGAACCGCAGGCCCAGGCCGCCCCCACCGCCAGACCCACGGCGACGCCTTCGCCGCGGCCGCGTGCGACGCCGGCCGGCCGAGCGACGGCAGCACCTTCGCCAAGTCCCGCGCCGGCCTCGCCGGCCGCGTCGCCGACACCGGCTGCCGCGCCGACACCCGCGCCTGCCGAAACATCCACCGTTTCGAACTAGCGCGATCTCGACAGTCCGGCGCCAATTCGGCAAGCAGCGCCGGTGTTCGTCGTCGCGGTTCACGGGTGGTTCAGTGGCGCAAGGGCGAAGACCGAAATCGGTGAATGCGATGGGGGAATTGTAAGGTGATGACGAAACTGGTCGGGCGGCTCCGTCCGGTAAAAGCGGCTTCGTTGGGTGTGCTCGCCATTACGCTGGCCGGCCAGGCGCTGCCTGCCGCCGCCCAGGACACGCTCGCGGAAGCCCGCCTCCGCAAGATCGAGGCGGAAGTCCGGGCGATGCAGCGGGTGGTCTTTCCCGGCGCCGACGGCAAGGTCTTCACGCCGCAGATCACCCAGGGCGCCCCGGCCGCTTCCGGCGTCGGCCAGCCGGCGACATCGGCAGTGACCGACATCCTCACCCGGCTGGATTCGGTGGAAGCGCAGATGGCGCGGCTGACCGGCCAGATCGAGCAGAACGGCAACCGCATTTCCCAGATCGAGGCGCGGCTCGGCATCGGGGCAGCGGCACCCGCGCCTGCGACCCCGACGGTGGAAGGCCCTGCCGCGACACCTGCCGTACCTGCCGCGCCTGCGGCTGCGCCGGCGCCTGCAACTCCTGCAGCGCCTGCCGCTGCGCCGGCGCCCAGTCCGGCTCCGGTTGCCGCTGCCGTGCCCGCGCCCCGGCCGGCGAGCGCCGCCGCGGCCAAGCCGGCAGCCTCTCCCTCGGCCGACCGGGTCAAGGCCGTCCGCGCCATCGAAAAGCCGCAGACCGACGATCCCGGCGACGACGAATACAGCTACGGCTTCCGCCTGTGGGAAGCCAAGTTCTATCCCGAGGCGCAGCAGCAGCTGAAGCTGTTCGTCGACAAGTATCCCAAGCATTCGCGGATCAGCTTCGGCCGCAACCTGCTCGGCCGCGCCTATCTCGACGACGGCAAGCCGCGCGATGCCGCGCAGTGGTTCCTGCAGAACTACCAGGCCGACAAGAAGGGCGGCCGCGCGCCCGACAGCCTGCTCTACCTCGGCATTGCGATGAAGGAGCTGAAGGATACCAAGCGGGCCTGCATCGCCATCGCCGAATTCGCCGAAGTCTATCCGGCCGAGGCCGGGGGACGGCTCAAGGCCACTTACGACGCCACCCGCAATGGGCTCAAGTGCAGCTGAGCCGCAGCTGGCGCCGGCTGCGGAGCTGACCTCCCGGCTGGCGGCGGAACTCGCACGCCTCTGGCCCGACTTCGCGCAGCAGCAGGAGACGCGGCTGGGCCTTGCCGTGTCCGGAGGCCCCGACAGCGTCGCGCTGCTGCTTCTGGCGGCAGCCGCCTTTCCCGGCCGGGTCGAGGCCGCGACCGTCGATCACGGACTGCGCGCCGAAAGCGCGACGGAAGCGGCCGATGTCGCCAGGCTCTGTGCGCGGCTGGCCGTGCCGCATGCGACGCTGCCGGTCGCGCTCGCTGCCGGCAACCTCCAGGCAGAAGCGCGCCGCGCGCGCTACGACGCCTTGGCCGGGTGGATCGCCGCGCGCGGGCTCGGCGCGCTCGCCACTGCGCATCATGCCGACGACCAGGCCGAGACGTTGCTGCTGCGGCTCAACCGCGCCAGCGGGGTCGCCGGCCTGGCCGGCACCCGCGCCCGGTCCGTGGTCCCCGGTACGGCCATGCCGCTGCTGCGGCCGTTGCTTGGCTGGCGGCGCGGCGAGCTGGCCGCTGTGGTTGCGGCGGCGGGGATCGCGCCGGCGCAGGATCCCAGCAATCTCGACGACCGCTTCGATCGGGCGCGCCTGCGGAGGGCACTGGCCCAGGCCGACTGGCTCGACATCGCCGCGGTCGCCGAAAGCGCCGCGCACCTCGCCGATGCGGACGCCGCGCTCGAGTGGGCGGCGCGGCGCGAATGGCGCGAATGCGTCAGCCGCAA
The DNA here is from genome assembly GCA_963205265.1 of Pseudomonadota bacterium. Taxonomy (GTDB): domain Bacteria; phylum Pseudomonadota; class Alphaproteobacteria; order Sphingomonadales; family Sphingomonadaceae; genus Novosphingobium. The sequence goes on along the minus strand of CAUJJI010000047.1, from coordinate 6,924 downwards.
CGGTCCCGGCCTGACCTATCGCCCGCAGGCACCACGGGCGATCGCGCTGCGCGTACTGGCGCGCATCGTCGCCGAGCTCGACGGCGAGGCCCCGCGCGGCGGCGCGATCGCCCGCCTGTTCGACGCACTGGTGGAAAGGCGGCCCGCCTCGATCGGCAATCTCGTCGCCCGGCCCACGCCCGAAGGGTGGAGCTTCACGGCCGCGCCGCGGCGTCGCGACAGCTGACAAAAGTGGCGGGGTAGGATTGGTCCCGGGCGAAGCAATCCAGGGAGGCCCGTAATCGACCCTGGATTGCTTCCCCGGCTATCCGGCAAGGCGCCGAAGAGATCCCGGACGAATTGGGGGCCGGGACGACCGTTTCAGGCAAAATCTATATGCAACATTTGCCATCAAGAATCGACCAGAGAATCGCCCATCCCGATCATCTTGCCGCGAGTTATGAACACCCGGTCGCCCACTTTGGTCTTTTCGAAGACTTTGGCGGCGAAATCCTCGGGCATGCCGATGCAGCCGTGGCTGGCGTAGCCCCATTGCACGTTGGTCGCGTGGAGGGTGATGCCGTCGTCGGTCAGCCGCTGCATGTAGGGCATCGGCGCGTCGTAGAGGTTCGACGTGTGGTGGCGCTTCTTCTGGGTGATCGGGAAGACGCCGGTGGGGGTCGGCTTCTCCTGCGAGCCCAGCAGGACCGCCGCTGCGCCGATCTCGTAGCCGCCGCGGAAGATCGACAGGACCCGCGCGTCTAGGTCGACGGTGATGACGATCGGGCCGTCGGGCACGTTGGTTTCGTCCCAGTGCCATTCGCCGTACTTGATCGGGCCGTCGATCGGCAGGATCCGCTTGACCGCGAAGGCTTCGTCCACTTTCGCTGGCGGCGTGGCAGGCTCGGCGTGCCGGGCCGGCGGTGCCACGGCGATATCGGCCGCGCCCGACGACAGCTTCGGACGTTCGGGCGGCTGCGCCATCATCATCGCGCCGGCAAGGCCGGCAAGCCCGACGAAGGCTGCTCCGAGCAGTCCGCGGCCGTTGATCAAGCGTCCCATGGCAAGTCTCGCACTCCGATCCGATGCGCCACAATCGCGCAAAAAAGGGTGAATCGCCAGTGGCGGCTTTGCGCCGTCCCTCAGCGGAACTCAGTGCCCGACAAAGGTTAACACAGGCAGAACGGCGCGGTCGTGCCGGCGGCGACACAGTTCTGGCTAGCCGATTGACCCCGTGCGCGCGGCTTGCTAACAAGGTGATCAGCAACGCCGCGAGAGAGAATGCCATGACCATCAGCCTGCTTCCCGACAATCCCGCCGCCTGGACCTTCCGCAGCTGGGACGACCTGATGGCGATCCCGCGGGAAGAGCGCGAGAAGCTCCAGCTTGAAGCGGTGCGGATCAACTTCCACCGGCTGCGCGACCGCATCCCCGCGCTCAAGAAGCTGGCCGACCGCCAGGGGGTCGACACGATCGACCGCATCGAGGACATCCTGCCGGTCTGCTTCGACCACCGCGTGCTCAAGAACTACCCGATCCAGATCATCGAGAACCGCGACTTCGCCAAGCTCACCACCTGGCTCGACAAGCTGACCGCCCACGACCTGACGCGGATCGACCTCACCGGGCTCAAGACCATCGAGGAATGGCTCGGCCGGCTCGAGGCTTTCGGCATGCTGGTCACCTATTCGAGCGGCACCACCGGCAAGCTCTCTTTCGTGCCGCGCTCCTACGACGAGTTCGGGCCGTGGAAGTTCCACTTCTTCAACGTCAACTACGCGGCGAGCGGGGTGAACGCCTGGACCACCAAGCTGCCGACCTTCTTCCCCGGCTACCGCGGCGGCTACCAGACGATGCTCAAGATGATGAGCCTGTTCAACGTCGAGTTGGCCGGCGGGCCGGACAACTACTACACGCTCTACGACACCCATATCCCGGCCGACCTGATGGCGCTGTCCGGCCGGCTGCAGGCGGCGGAGGACAAGGGCGAGGTGGCCGCGCTCGGCCTCGATCCGGCGCTGCTGGAACAGCGCCAGCAGATGCTGCAGCAGGGCCGCCAGCGCGACGGTGACCTCGAGGCCTGGTTCGGCAAGCTCATCCAGCAGTTCAAGGGCCAGCGCGTGAAGATCGGCGGCACCTTCGCCGACATGTACCGGGTCGCCCGCGCCGGGCTGGACAAGGGCATGCAGTGCGAATTCGCCCCGGGCTCGATGCTGATGGGCGGCGGCGGCATGAAGGGCTACAAGGACGCGCCCGACGACTGGGAGGACCAGGTCAAGTCGTTCTTCGGCATAGACCGGCTGGGCAACCAGTACGGCTTTTCCGAATGCATCGGCAACGGGCCGCTGTGCGACGCCGGCTTCTTCCACATGCCGCCCTATTCGGTGCTGCTGCTGATGGGCCCCGACGGCGAGGCGCTGCCGCGCGAGGGCGTGCAGAAGGGCCGGCTGGTGATCGTCGACCCGATCCCGGTCTCGTACTGGGGCGGCTTCACTTCGGGCGACGAAGTGACCGTGCATTGGGAAGACGACTGCCCCTGCGGCTGGAAGAGCCCGCGCGTGGGCAAGACGATCCGCCGCTTCGCCGAAAACGAAGGCGGCGACGACAAGATCACCTGCGCCGGCTCGCAGCAGGCCTACAACGAGTTCATGGAATTCGTTTCCGGCGAGGGGTGAGAGGACATTCCTCCCCGGCACGGGGAGGACTGGAGGAGAACTACAATGACCGACCAACCACTGTCCGGCAAAGTCGCCCTCGTCACCGGCGCGGGGCGCGGCATCGGGCGCGAGATCGCGCTGCGGCTGGCGCGCGACGGAGCGGATATCGTCGCCCATTACGCCGCCAGCAAGGCAGGCGCGGAGCAGACCGTCGCCGAGATCGCCGCCATGGGCCGCAAGGCGGTCGCCTACCGGGCGGACATCGCGCAGCGCAGCGAAGTGGTCGCCATGTTCGCCGGGATCGACGCGAATCCCGGCCGCATCGACATCGTCGTCAACAATTCCGGCGTCAGCAGTTCCAGCGCGCTCGCCGACGTCACCGACGAGGATATTGCCCAGATCTTCGGCATCAATACCTTCGGCCCGCTGTACATCGTCAGCGAAGCGGCCAAGCGCCTCCCCAACGGCGGCCGGGTGATCAACTTCAGCTCGAGCGTCGCCAAGTATCCGCTCGCCGGCGCCGGGCTCTACTCGGCGGCCAAGAAGGCGATCGAGAGCTTCACCGAAAGCTGGGCGCGCGAGCTCGGCCGGCGCGAGATCACGGTCAACACGGTGATCCCCGGCGCGGTCAGCCCGGGCATGATGGACGCCTCGCCCGAATACCGCGGCTACTTCGAAAGCAAGACCCCCGCCGGGCGCATCGGCCGCGCCGAGGAGATCGCCGGCTTGGTGGCCTTTCTGGCCTCGCCGCAGGCAAGCTGGGTGTCCGGCACGCATATTTTGGCTAATGGCGCAGCCGATACCTGACCAGAAGGGGCGAATCATGGCTTACAAAGTGGCGATCGTCACCGGTGCAGCGGCCGGCATCGGCGCGGCCTGCGCGAAGCGGCTGGCGCAGGATGGCATCGCCGTCGGCGTGCTCGATCTCGACGAGGCGCGCTGCGCCGATACGGTGGCCGCCGTCAAGGCGGGGGGCGGCAGCGCCATCGCCCTGGGCGCCGACGTGTCCAGGCGCGACCAGGTCTTCGCCGCCGTCGCCAGGTGCCGCGAGGCGCTCGGCCCGGTCACCATTCTCGTCAACAACGCCGGCGTCACCGATTTCACCCCGTTCGAGGAGATCACCGACGAACTGTGGGACTTCGTCTACGCGATCAACGTGCGCGGTCCGATGATCATGGCGCAGGCCGTCCTGTCCGACATGAAGGCGGCGCACTGGGGCCGCATCGTCAACATCTCGTCGTCCTCGGCGCAGACCGGCGCGATCAACATGATCACCTATTCGTCGTCGAAAGGCGCAGTGGTGACGATGACCCGCTCGATGGCGCAGGAATTCGGTCCGCTCGGCATCACGGTGAACAACATCCCCCCGGGTTCGGTGATGAACACGATCATGTCCGAAGCGAACCGCGACCGCTTCCAGATCCCGACCGAAGTGCTGCTGCAGACAGTCCCGGTGCGCCGGCTCGGCGAGCCGGAGGACATCGCCAACGCCTGCGCCTGGCTGTGCCACGAGGCCTCGGGCTATGTCACCGGCCAGACCATCGGCGTCAACGGCGGCCGCGTGGTCACCTGAGGCCCGCCGTCCCGGGCCCCCGTTATCCCGGGACGACGGCAGCCTCCGGGAAACCCCCAGGTTATCGCCGCGCCGCATCTCGGCTATAGCGATGCCATGATCACAGCCGCTCGCATCGCCCGCCCCTTCCTGGCCCCGCTGCTGGCCGCGCTCGCCTGTGTCCCGGCGGCGGCCCAGGACGGCGCCCCGGAGATCGTCGTCGAGGCCCCCCGGCGCGTACCGGTCCCCGCCGAAGGCCAGCGCGATTCCTTCACCGGCGCGCCGGTGGCCGTCACCACCGTCCAGATGCAGCTGCTCTACGGCGATCTCGACCTGGCGACGGAGCAGGGCGCCGCGAGCATGATGACCCGCGTCGAGCGGGTGGCGCACGACGCCTGCAAGGCGCTCGACCGGCTCTATCCGCTCAACCCCGATCCCGACTGCGTCGCCAAGACGCTGGCCAGGGCCCATCCCCTGGCCAAGGCGGCGATCGCGGCAGCGCAGCCGCGGAAATAGCCCGCCGGCCGAATTTGCGCGGAATCAATGCCGTGGATGAACGGGCCATGGCAGTTGCGCAAAGCTGCATGACGAATGCAGCTTAGGAAGGCGCCGACGCCGTATCGAGCAGTCGGCCGGTAGAGGACAGGTCAGGCCATATGGAAACGCCGTTGCTTGCGTCGCTGCTCGAACACTATCGCTGGGATCTGTCGCTGTACGCCTTTGTCGGCATCACCGCGCTGGGACTGGTCGGCAAGTGGCTGGTGCTGCTGGTGCCCACGTTCAAGGAAGCCCACCTGCTCAACCAGGCGACTTTCCGCGAGAAGATGCAGAAGCCCAACTACGCGGCCAACCAGAAATGGAACCGCAAATGGGGCCTGTTCTTCCTGGCGGTGATCTTCGTGATGATCATGCCGTTCTGCCTGTCGGCCGAGCCGCAGCCGTGGTGGAACATGCTGCTCGACATGGCCGTGATCCTGATGGTCTACGACTTCTTCTACTACCTCGTGCACCGCTTCCTGTTCCACGATGCCGGCTTCCTCGGCGGGCCGCTGGTCTGGGTCCATGCCGTGCATCATCGCCAGCACAATCCGTGCCGCTGGGATTCGAGCTATATCCACCCGCTGGAAGTGGCGATGGGGCTGGGGCTCTACGTCGCGACGATCTTCGTCCTGGCGCGGTTCATGGGCACCTTCAACGTCGTCACGATCGTCGTCACCTGGGTCGCCTTCCAGCAGATCAACCTGCACAACCACGACCTGTGGAAGACCGATCGCTTTCCGTTCAAGTACCTGAGCTACGCCGCACAGATGCACCACCATCACCACGCCCGATTCACCGGCGGCAATTTCGCGACGATCTCGCTGCTCTACGACTGGATGTTCGGCACGCTCGACACCGGCCAGGGCAACCCGGCGCTCGAACGCGCGAAGACCAGGGCCAAGGCCTGACGGCACCGCTTCCCTTCCCGGCCGACCGGCGGACGACGATGTCCCGCCCGCCGCTTGGTCTTTTCCGGCAATGGCGCTAGGCAAGCCGGGTTGCCGGGGGAACGGAGCGAATGAAGCGGACTCAACAATCACCGGTCGCCAGCCAGCGCGTGGCCGACCTGCTGGCCGAACGGATCCTGACCGGCAGCCTCAAGCCCGGGGAACGCCTCAAGCAGGACGAGCTGGCTTCCGAGCTGAACATGAGCCGCATTCCCGTGCGCGACGCCTTGCGCATCCTCGAGACTCGCGGCCTCGTCTCGCTGCGGGCCAATGCCGGTGCCCGCGTCGCCAGCCTGACCGTGCGCGACATGGAGCTGTCCTATCGCATTCGCGAGCAGCTCGAGCCGATGCTGCTCGCCGAAAGCCTGCCCAATCTCACCGACGGCGATATCGCGCTCATGCGGGCGGTCAAGACGGAGCTCGACGCGGTCACCGACGTCGACGAATACATGCCGCTCAGCCGCAAGTTCCACTGGACCGCCTTCAGCGGCCACCAGGCGCCGCTGCTGGCCCAGATCGTCGAGCGGCTGTGGGACACGACCGAAAGCTACCGCCGCACCTATGCCGAGCTGGCGCTCAAGAACATCGAACTGATGGAGATCATGCGCGCCGAACGCGACCTCCTGTTCGGCGCCATCGTCCGCCGCGAATTCGACCTCGCCCCCCGCATCCTCAGCACGCACATCCGGCGCACCCATATCGGCCTGCTCGAATACGGCGAGCAGCTGTGGGACGCCGACGGACTCTAGCGCCCGCTTGCGCCGTCCCCGGACGCGTCGTCGCGGCGGGCCTGCCCGTCGTCCCGGGCTCGGCCCGGGACCGCTGTGATCTCGGTCGAGTCATTGCGATCATCGTCACCCTGAACTCGCTTCAGGGCCCATCTTTCCTCGAGGCGCCGGAGCTTTGCATGGACGGATAACGGCGCCGTTGCATTTCGGCCCCAAGCTTCGGGGCTTGGGGAGAAATGGGTGCTGAAACAAGTTCAGCATGACGGGGTGGAGTGTGGGAGGCGAACAAACCCCGTCGTCCCGGGCTTGACCCGGGACCGCTGTGTTCTGGGCCGGACGTTCCGTCGATGAGGCCAGCGGTCCCGGGTCGAGCCCGGGACGACGAGGTGCGATTTCGCTTGACAACACGAACCACATTGGTTATATGCCCCATACCTCACGGGTGCGAGGGAGCGGAACCGGTTCGCTCGCCGCTACCCCAAGGGCCGGCGCCTGTCAGGGCGACCACTTATCCGGATGCG
>CAUJJI010000046.1 GCA_963205265.1 Pseudomonadota bacterium | reverse complement strand
TCCCGGGCTTGACCCGGGACCGCTGGCCTCATCGACGGAACGTCCGGCCCAGATCACAGCGGTCCCGGGTCGAGCCCGGGACGACGGGGTGTGCTCGCGTCCCACGCCCCCCGTCATGCTGAACTTGTTTCAGCACCCATTTCTCCCCAAGCCCCGAAGCTCTGACTAGAATCGCAAGGGCGCCATTGCCCGTCCATGCAAAGCTCCGGCGCCTCGAGGAAAGATAGGCCCTGAAACAAGTTCAGGGTGACGAACAAGTTCAGGGTGACGAACAAGCCCAGGTTGGCCTTCAGGTCGAGCCCGGTACAACGAATGGGGCCTCCACCCTGTCATGCCGAACGTGTCTCAGTGCCTCAGGGGCCGGCAACGGCCTTGCTGACCAGGACATTCACCGAAACGCGGCGGTTCTGTGCCCTGCCTTCGGGAGTGTCGTTGCTCGCCAAGGGGTCCGATTCGGCCATGCCGGTGGGGGTAAGCATGCGGTAGGGCTTCCAGTGGCAGGCCTGCTGCAGATAGTTGATGACGCTGCCGGCGCGCCGCTCGCTGAGCGCCTGGTTGAGCTCGTCGCTGCCAACGGAATCGGTGTAGCCGACAACCAGGATCAGCGCGTTCTCCATCGCCTCGGCCGAGGAGGCCGCGGCGCAAAGATCGGCCTTGGCGTTCGGCGACAGCGCCCACTTGCCGGTGTTGAAGTACACGTTCGTCGTGCTTCTGATATCGTACTTGTCGATATCGCCCATGCGGCCGCGCAGCGCCTCGGTCGCTGCGGCCTGCTCGTCGAAGCGCTGGGAAGTGCCGTTGCGGATCATCTGCGCGGTCCGGAGATCGCTGTTCCTGAAACTGACCTGGCTCGCCACGAGGCCGCCGGACCATTGCAGGGTCTTGACCGTGACCGGCAGCCCGTTGAGCAGCGCGTCGGCGGTCAGGTTGCCGCGCTTGCCGCCGAAAAGGCCGGCGCCGGCCCTGATCCGCGTCGTCTCGCTGATGGCGACGACCGTGCTGCTGCCGTCGGCGCCCATGACTCTGATCCGGTCGCCGTTTCGCGCGGAGATGAGGCCCTTGATCTCGGGCCCCGCGGTCATCTGCGATGGATCGGGCAAGCGTTCGCCGTTGACGAGGATATTGGGATCGATCTCGCTGGGCGCCTGGGCGGACAGGCCGCCCGACTCCAGCATCGTGGACATGGCGAGCAGGAAGAGCGCTCCCGACCTCCTGGAAATGACCCGCATCAAGCTGCTCCCTTCAAACTGTACCAGGCTGCCGCGCCTGTTCCGGCAAACCTTTCTGGCAGATGAACGCAATGGGCAAGAGCAATCGCTGTGCGGCCATGATGCGCGCATCGTGCGGTGAACCGATGCGGACGGCGACCGCCCGGCCGGAAGGCGAACGTTCCAGCGCGGCGACAGGGCACGACCACCATGGGGCGATTCCGGTCCGTCCGGCTGCCGCCTTTGCGCCGCAAGCGGGCGCCTTGCCGTCAGACGCCGTCACCACAGCCGCCGCAGCTGCGCGCCGACTTGCCGCCGTTGCAGCGCTTCCGCCCGCGCCGCCGCCGTGACGCGCCGCGTGCCTGCCGGGAGGTGGTCGAACACGGCGGCGAGCCGGACCCGCTTCGTGCGGATCACCGGTGGCTGCCGCGATCCCTGGTGTCGGCACTGGAGCACGCCGGAACGGTATCCCGACGTCTCCATCCAGTTGGGCGCGCCCGGATCGCTGCGCGACAGGACGACGCGCAGCACGCCGTCCGGGTCGAGCGCGGCCTGGGTCCGGTTGAGACTGGTCTGTGCGTTCATCCAGTCGAGCGTGACGAGCATCCGGTCGGTGAGCGACCACGAGAAATAGCGGCAATCGGCCGGCATTTCCGCTTCGACCAACAGCGCCTCGTCTTCGGCGAGATCGAACAGTCCCTCGTGATAGTGCTGGAGCGGCATTGCCCCGGAGGCAGCGTAGTCGACGGTCTTGAGCGCATTGACGAACCCCGCTCCGGCCAGCTCGTCGACCCGGGTCATGCCGTAAGCGACGATCCGTTCGACCTTTGCCGCCACGGCGGCGAGGCGGGCTTCCAGGGCGTCGGCGGCCGGCCGTTGCCTGCTGGCGGCCCCAACCCGGGTTATGGCGAGCTCTGGGTCGCTTTCCCTGCCCCAGTCGTCCGATACCGATCGCAGCCAGAGGCAGGTCATGCCCGGCTCGAGCCGAAGCCAGTCGCCGGTGTGCCCGGCGAGGCGTTCGGTGCTTGCGATCAGGTCGATGGCGCCGTCCGGGCCATGCGCAAAGTCCGACAGGTCACGGGCTGGCCAGCTGCGCATGGCCGGTTCGGTGAACGCCATCAGGCTCACATCGGAGGCAGTGCCGCGATGGCCGGTGATACGATAGGCCGCCGCAGCGTCGATAGGCGCGCGACGGTAGACCGTATCGGGATTGGGCGAGCCGAGGTGCTGGAAGTAGCCGGTGCACGGCAGGAACGCCGGGTGGGCCGCATCGACCGACAGCTGGTTCAGATAGCTGTCCATCAGCGCACCCAGCATCGTCAGGTACAGATCGCCGGTTCCGTCGGCTTCGCCGCGCTCTCGCACGCGGGCAGCCAGCCGGTCGCCGGCCTCGCCGAGAGCGAGCATGGCGGAAGCCCAGGCCGAAGGCGTCGGGCCCTGGTTCATGCTCGCGCCTTCCCCTCGCGGGGTACGTCGAAGCGTTCGCTGTAGAAGGCATATTCGGCGGCGACTTCGCCCGCATCGAGCCCGTAGTCTTCCAGCGCGTATTCGTGGACTCCGCGCTTGCCGGGCGGATTGTCGCGCCGCCAGGCGACGACGGAAGCGGCGACCTCCGCCGTCATCGGGATGGAGAGCCGGCCGAACGCCCTTGCCACCGCTTCCTCGGGCCGTTCCACCGCAGTCGCATAGTCGACGTGGGCGATCCTTGCTCCGTGGGCCTCGTCGAATTCCACGAGGCGCCGAAGGTAGACCAGGATCATCTGCTTCATCTGCCGGCCGATCTCGTGGAGATCCACCTGCGCCGAGGTGCTCCGCCGCAACATCGCCGAGAGGCTGCAGTTGGAAGCCAGCGCCTGAACCGGGTCGCGGTGCGTGACGATGAAGCTGGCGTCGGGGTAGACGTCGAGGATCGCCTGCAGCGCGACGAGATGGCACGGCCACTTCAGCACCCAGCGCTTGCGTGCAGTCCGCCATTGCAGCAGCTGCAGGACCAGCCGGTGGTGTTCATAGCAGCCGCGCAAGTCGACACTGTCGAGACAGCGGTCGAAATATCCCGGTACGCGATAGGTCCAGTAGTGGCCGACATTGGCGAAGGTCTGGTCGATAATGCCCAGGCATTCCTCCGGGCCGTCGGCATCGCTCAGATGGATCCTGGCGATCTCGGCGCTCAGGGAATTGCCCATCGCCTGCGCCTTCCGTGCGGCGCATTCATCGATCCGCCCCCGGACGGACGCGGGCGCGAAGCCCGGTGGCGGACACGGCCGCTGGCCTTCCCAGTAGCGCAGGAAGCGCATCGCCGGATCGGCGTCGAGCAGGTACTGGAAATAGGTCGTGCCCGAACGGGGCAGGCCGGTCAGGAAGATCGGCCGTTCGATCGGTTCGTTGCGAATTTCGGGATAGCGGCGGATCCAGTGCGAAACCTCGATCCGGTTGCGCAGCGGCAGGGCGAGCTGCCGCTGCACCCCGGCAACGGCGTCCGGACGCAGCCCGGCTTCGCCGTTGATGCTGTCGACGAGAAGCTCGAGATTGCCGCGGAACGCCGCAACGTCGGGTTCCGCGACCTCGGCCATGGCGATCGCCTGGGCCACGATGGCATCGGCAGTCAGGACCGGCGGGGAATGTCCCCCCGATCCGCTTGCGACAGGCGCCGCCATCAGGCGAAGACCGCGAGCGCGCGCATTTCGACGCTGGCCCGGGTCGGCGTGCCGGCCGGGCAGCTGGGGTCGAGGAATGCGGTATGGGCCACCTGATGCGCGCGGGCGGGATCGCTGTCGTGAGTCTTGAACACGATCACCTCTTCCGGCGTCATGTCGTGGAAATAGCACCAGCGGTGGGCGGGATTGCGAAGATAGCCCGTGGTGTCGAACGCCAGCGAGCCGCTGGTGCGGGTCTCGGTATGGGCAACGACGGTCACCCCGTCGTCCGGACCGATCGTGCGGGCATCGCAGACCGCCAGCGGATAATCCTGCGGCGGCGGCGTGATCGGTCGCCACATGTTGAAATGCGCCCATCGCCGCACGTGGCCAAGGTCCAGTCCGGGAACGTGCTGCAGGATCGCTTCGGCCAGGTAGCGGGCAGAGGACCGGGTCGTGTCGCCGTGCGGGTAGAGCGCGGGCAGCGCGTTCTTCAGGCCCGCCAGCCGGTCCCGCGCAGCCGGTCCGTAGCGCTTCTTGCCGCCGCCCTGCATGACGACGAGGCTGGCGCCGGTGATCCGCTGGAGCAGCGCGGTCATCTCGCCGATGTAGAGCCGGTCGACCTCGGGGTCCTCCTCGATCCGGTGAAAGTCGGCCACGGCGCTGGCGTGGGCGACGAGCTCGAAGCCCTCCCGGTCGAGCGACGTCGCCGTCCCTCGCAGGTCATGGATCCAGACGGGCGTTCCCGGCAGCGTCGCCATGGTCGACAGCTCGTCGGCCTCGGTGACGAAAGTCAGCGGCTCGGCGTCGGGCGGCGGCGGGTTGAGGATGTAGTTCACCGTGGCCCGCACGCGCGCTTCGGTCCCGCCAGCCTGCAACATCGTCGTCTCTCTCCCGGCCGTGTCGCCGGCCAGATTGACGCAGATTTCGCCGCGGTGCCAGCGCCGATGCCCGTTTCCCGACCGTCGATCGCGTTTTCGCGCGCGATTGCCCCCCAACGGCCGCTCTCCCGCACGTCTAGGCGAAGCTATGCAGCACGCCGTGCAGGAGGCGCCGCCGGGCCTGTCTCGGGGGAAGCGGCGACCGGCACGATCTCCGGCTCGGCGGCGACGCGCTGAGCAGAAGATCCATTGAAAGCCGCCCGAACCGTCCCCATCCTCTGCCTTGCGGGCCGGGCCCCTCTGGCAGTCGCCGATGCGGCTGCGATGTCGGACCGCATCGAGGTGGCTCGGTGCAGGTCGGTTTGCTGTCCCCGGATCGAGCCCATGACCATTGGAGACCCATGATGACCAACCCCGGCGTTGGAATGCCTTGCCCCGTCTGTGCCGTTCCGCTGGTGATGAGCGAGCGGCAGGGGGTCGAGATCGACTATTGCCCCCAGTGCCGCGGCGTGTGGCTCGACCGCGGCGAGCTCGACAAGATCGTCGAGCGTAGCGCAAGCGAAGCGGCGCCGCCGCCGCGCGCCGCTCCCCAGGCGCCGCCGCAGCAGCCGGATGCGGGCTGGGGCGGGGGGCATGGCTACGGCTACGGCCACAAGCCCTACAAGCGGCGCAAGTCGTTCCTCGAGGAACTGTTCGACTGATCCCGCGCGGCGCGGGCGGGCGGGGCGCATGCCCGCCCGCTAAATGCTCGCGGATCTACCGCCCCTCGTGCCGCTCGCTCGCCAAATGCACCGCGTTGGGCGCCGGGGCGGGATCCGGATGCAGGCCCGCCGCCTGGCGCTCGGCAAGTTCGGCCCCGCCGGCCGGCGGCGCGGCATCGCGCAGCGAGTCGAGATGCATCAGCCGGCGGATCCTCGGCGCGACCAGCATCACGCAGAGGCCGACGCCGACTGCGACCCAGCCGATGGTCCAGTAGATCCGCAGCGTCGCTTCGCTGCCCGCTCCCTCCCCGCCGGTCGCCGCGGCGATCAGGCCGGCGAGGAAATTGGCGATCGCGCTGGCGAAGAACCAGGTCCCCATGATCAGGCTCGCCATCTGCGCCGGCGCCAGCCGGTTCATCGCCGATAGGCCGACCGGTGACAGGCAAAGCTCGCCCATGGTGTGGAACAGGTAGATCAGGAACAGGAAGACGAGCGGCGTCGCCTGGCCGGGCCCGGCGGCCTGCGCCCCGCCGACGAGGATCAGGAAGCCCGCGCCGAGGAGGACCATGCCGATCCCGAACTTGGCCGGCGTCGACGGCTCCCGCCCGCGGCGCGCGAGGTACAGCCACAGCGCGGCGAACAGCGGGCCCAGCGCGACGATCAGGATGGCGTTGATCGATTGGAACATCGCCGCGGGCACGGTGAAGCCGAACAGGGTGCGGTCGACTGCCCGGTCGGTATAGAGGTTGAGCGAGGATCCCGCCTGCTCGAACAGCGCGAAGAACAGCACCGAGCCCGCGATCAGGAACAGCAGCGCGAGGATGCGGTCGCGCTCCTCGCGGGTCAGCCGGGCGGTTGCGGTCCACAGCACATAGCCGACCAGCGCCAAGCCCGTGCCGCCTAGCAGCACGCCCACCAGCGCCCGGTTCTGGATCAGCCACCAGACCACGGCGACCATGGCCGCGCCCGCCAGGTAGAGCAGCGCCTCCAGCGGGACGCCGCCGTGCCGGACCTTGAGCCGCTCGGGCGCCGGCGGCTCGCCGCGCCCGAGCAGCAGCGGCTTGCCCAGGGTGAAGACCAGCAGCCCGATGACCATGCCGATGCCCGCAAGCCCGAAGCCGTAGCTCCAGCCGTAGGTCTGCCCGAGGTAGCCCGCGAGCAGCGAGCCCATCGCGGCGCCGAGGTTTATGCCCATGTAGAAGATCGTATAGGCCGGGTCGCGCCGCGGGTCGGTCAGCGGGTAGAGCTGGCCGACGATCACCGAGATGTTGGCTTTCAGGAACCCCGAGCCGACGATGATGAAGGCCAGCGCCAGCCAGAACACATTGATCGCCGGATCCGACTGCCCGCCGCCGTCGCCTTCGAACGCCATGAGGAAATGGCCGCAGGTCAGCAGCAGCGCCCCGAACAGCACCGCCTTCCGCTGCCCCAGCCAGCGATCGGCGAGATAGCCGCCGACGACCGGCGTCACATAGACCAGCGAGGTATAGGCGCCGTAGATCACCGAGGCCTCGCCGTCGGAATAGAGCCAGTGCTGGACCAGATAGAAGATCAGCAGCGCGCGCATGCCGTAGTAGGAGAAGCGCTCCCACATCTCGGCGAAGAACAGCACGAACAGGCCGCGCGGATGGCCGAGGAACGTGCGCTCGGCTGCGGCAAGATGCGAATTCATGAGGCCTGCGTCTCCCCTGGGAACGGCGGCCGGCGGTCGGCCGCCTTGCCGCTTCGGCTTGTTAGAGGTGCGAGGCCCGCGATTCCGCACCGCCTGCAGCGATCGAGGCGAACTTTTTCGAAGGCTTCGGGCCCGGCTTGTCGGCTGCCGCATCCGGCATGCGGGGACGGAGATGCGGAAATCTCGCCGCCGCGCCTCTTATCCGGGAGGGACGCACGGGACGGCGTGCGCTGACGCTTGCCTGAAGGAGGAATTCCCTGCCCGCCGCCGCGCAACGAGGATACTCTCCTGCGATAATGCTGTACGCTTTACCCGACCCTGCAATTGCGAAGCATCCCTTCCGACCATAGTCTCCCGCCCCCTTGTTCGTTGGAGTTCCCATGCGCGCCGTCTGCCGATCCATCGCCTGTTGCCTGCTGCTCGCGGCCTCCCCGTTCCCCGCTCTCGCGGAGGAAGGCATGTGGATGCCCGGCCAGACCCAGGATATCGCCGCCGCGCTGAAGCAGGCCGGGCTGCAGCTCGATCCGGCCAGGCTGGGCGATCTCGACCAGCCGCCCTTGACCGCGATCGCCTCGCTCGGTGGGTGCTCGGCGGCGTTTCTCTCGCCGCAGGGGCTCGTCGCCACCAACCACCACTGCGTCTACGGCTCGGTGCAGTACAATTCGAAGCCCGGTCAGGACTACCTGACCGACGGCTTCCTGGCGGCGAGCCTGGGTGACGAACTGCCGGCCGCGCCGGGTTCGCGCATCTACGTGATCGAGGACCTGCGCGAAGTGACTGCCGCCATGAACCGCGGGCTGAGCGCGAAGATGGACGGCCTCGGCCGCACCAAGCGGCTCGAGGCCAACCGCAAGGCGCTGATCGCCGCCTGCGAGCGGCAGCCCAGCCGGCGCTGCGACGTGCGCTCCTATTTCGGCGGAGCGCAGTACTGGCTGCAGCAGCAGCTGGAGATCAAGGACGTGCGGCTGGTCTATGCGCCGGCGGGCGGCATCGGTAATTTCGGCGGCGAGACCGACAACTGGATGTGGCCGCGGCATACCGGCGACTTCGGTTTCTACCGCGCCTATGTCGCGCCGGACGGGTCTTCCGCGCCCTACGCCAGGGAGAACGTGCCGTTCCGGCCCAAGGCCTGGCTCAAGGTCGCCCGCGGCGGAGTGCAGGAGGGCGACTTCGTGATGGTCGCAGGTTTCCCCGGTTCGACCGATCGGCTGCGCACCGCGGCCGAGGCGCGCTTTGCCTTCGAGACCTATTATCCCGCCTACCAGGCCAGCCTGGCAGACTATGCGGCGCGGATCGAGAAAGCGACGGCGGGCGATCAGGACGCAACGATCCGCTACGCCTCGATCCTGCGCGGCCAGCAGAACTACATGAAGAAGACGCTGGGCCAGATGCAGGGTGCCGACCGCATCTCCCTGTCGGCGCGCAAGGCAGCGCAGGAGCAGGCCTACCGCGACTGGATCGCCGCGGATCGCTCGCGCGCCGGCTTTGCCGAAGCCGCGGCGGCTCTCGACCGGGTGATTGCCGAAGGCCAGCAGGCCGACATGGAGGACCTGGTGCTCGGCAAGATCGGGCGGGCGCAGCTCCTCGCGGCGGCCCGCACCGCCTATCGCTGGGCCAAGGAGCGCGAAAAGCCCGATGCCGAGCGCGAGCCGGGCTACCAGGACCGCGATCGCCGCCCGGTCGAGGAACGGCTGGCGCAGATCGAGCGGCGCTTCGCGCCCAAGGTAGACCGCGCGCTGTTCGAGGCCGCGCTCGAGGACTATCGCCGCTCGCCCGCGGCCGATGCCGCGTTCCTGGCGGCGCTCGACCGGGTCGGGCTCGACCGGCTCTATGCCGAGACCAGGCTTGGCGACACCGCCCTGCGCAAGGCCTGGCTCGACAAGCCGGCCGCCGCCTTCGAGACCTCGGACGATCCGTTCATCCAACTCGCCGTGGCGCTGTACCCGCGCGGCATGGAGCGCGAACTGGACGCGAAGGCGCGCGCCGGGCGCGAGCAGGCGGCGCGATCGCAGTACATGCGCGGCATGCTGGCATGGGCGCAGGGGCAGGGCCGGTCGCTCTATCCCGACGCCAATGGATCGCTGCGCTTCACTTACGGCAAGGTGACGGGCAAGCAGGTCGACGGCCAGACCTGGGCACCGTTCACCACTGCCGAGGGCTTGGCCGCCAAGCAGACCGGCAAGGGCGAATTCGCCGCGCCCCAGCGCATGATCGACCTGATCAAGGCAAGGGACTACGGCAAGTACACCCATCCGGCGCTGGGCACGCTGCCGGTCGACTTCATGTCGACGGTCGACATCACCAACGGCAATTCCGGCTCGTCGACGCTCAACGCCAGGGGCGAGTTCGTCGGCCTGGCTTTCGACGGCACGCTCGACGGGGTGATTTCCGACTGGTCCTATGATGCGGCATCGAACCGCACCATCCATGTCGACAGCCGCTTCATGCTGTGGACCATGGAGAAGGTCGACCATGCCGATCGCCTGATCGCCGAAATGGATATCGGCGAGTGACGGCAAGCGCGGGGGTCGTGGAATACGGTCGCGCGCTTTCGGCCGATGCGCGGCATGTGCGGCTCGCGCTGAGCGGCGGGCTTTGCAAGTTGGTGCGAATTATGAAGGGCTGGCTCGTCGATGTCTCGCCCCGATGTGGCGGTCAGCGACCAGCCGCAGTAAATTCCCGACGCACCAGAACAGGGACTGACTTTCCGAACATCAGGGAAATCTTGCTTCCTGAACGGGGATCCGCCGGCACGTAACAGCCAACAACGACCTCGCACCGCATCTCATATGGGCGATCATGATCCCGGCCCGGCGGCTAGGGCTGGAAGATCGCCGGCACCCCTGCCTTGACCATTTGCGCCAGGCGCGCGGCGTCCCAGTTGGTCAGGCGGATGCAGCCATGGCTTTCGGCATGGCCGATGCCTTCGGGCGAGCCGGTGCCGTGGATACCGTAGTGCGGCTTCGACAGGTCGATCCAGACGACGCCGACCGGGCCGTTTGGACCGGGCTTGAGCAGCGCCGGCTGCTTGCTGTCGCTGACGTCCCAGAACAGCTTGGGGTTGTAATGGAAGTCGGGATTGCGGCTGATCCCCAGGATCTTCCAACTGCCGATCGGCAGCGGGTCGTGGCTGCTGCCCATGGTCGCGGGAAACTGCGCGAGCAGCCGGTCCTGTGCATCGAACGCGCGCAGCACGCCTTCGGACTTGTCTACCACGACGCGTGCGGCGGCGGGCTGCACCGGCGCGACGGCCAGCGTCTCGAGCGTCCGGTTCCACCCGCGCTCGTCCTGGCCGAGGCCGGCGGCGTCGATATCGGGGACATTGGGAACCACGATCACCGCACCGGCGCCGACCTTGGCGCCCGGCCCGTTGAGCGCGACCAGCGTCTGCGGCGTGGTGTGGAACCGTTCGGCCAGAGCCTCGGTCAGGCTGCGGTAGCCGAGGTGGGGGAAATCCGCCTGCTTCGCCGTCTCGTTCGGCAGGTCCGGCACGAACGGGCCGCGTGCGAAGCTGGCGGGAATACGGACCCGACGCACCGCAGGAACGGCGTTTTCGCCGTCGAGCGCCTGCTCCGTCGCGGGATCGAGCCGGCCGGTCTGCGGCAAGGCGCGGGCCATCTGGTATCCGCGCAACGCCGCCCGGAAATTGGTGCTTTCATGCCCGTCGATAACGCCGCTCGAAAAGCCTAGCCGGTCCAGCCTGACCTGCGCCGCAAGGATGGGATCGGGGGCTTGATCCGCTTGCGCGTCCGCCGGCACATCCTCGAAGCGAAGCGAGGTGGACGGCGCTGCCTCGCGCTTGTCCGCTTCCGGGGCGCGCTGGGCGCCCGATCCGTCGCAGGCAGCCAGCGCGGCCAATGCAAGCAAGGCGTAAAACTTTGAAATCGCACATCCTTGGAATGACCGTCGAAGCTCATTACCAAACCGCGGCGATCGAGCCCGGTTCCATGGCCACGGCCGGATCTCGCAAATATCGCGTGGTTCGGGGACGCGCTCGAGCAAAAGGGCATCAAGCCCTGCATTCCGGGCCGGTTTCCATGATCTCAGCCAGACTAGTCATATCACCAGTTTGCAATCGACTGACATTCATGGCTTTAGTTCGAAAGCAGCGCGGCGGTCGGCTGAGCAGTAGACAAGTCGCTCTCTAGAGGACAGCACCATTTTTTGCGGACAGAGGCATGATGTGCTCGCCCTTTTCTCCTGGTAATGTTGCTGTGGTCACGGGAGGCGGCTCGGGCATCGGCCGAGCTCTGTCGATCAGACTTGCTGAACTCGGTTTGAGGGTGGCCGTACTGGACCGAGACGGCGAAGCGGCGACTCGTCATGCCCGTCGGCGGGGGCGCGACGCCGGTGTTGAGCGGCTGCCCTTCCTCGAAGCGCCAGCCGGTGGCGTCGGCCGGGTCGGCGTAGATGCTTTCCGTGTCCTGCGCCGGGATGAAGGCCAGACCGGCGCGGGGATTGTACGACATCGCCTCGATGCTGTGCGCGCCCGAGCCCGACGGCGCGACGATCGCGGCCTGGCCGCCGGGATAGCGCGCCAGGGGGTTCTCGACGGGGCGACCCGTCGCGCGGTCGATGCGGCGCGCCCAGTTGACCCGCGCGAAGGGCTCGGCGGAGATCAGCTTGCCGTTCTCGCGGTCGATGACATAGAAAAAGCCGTTCTTCGGGGCATGGAGGATCACCGGGCGGCGACGGCCAGCGACCTCGATTTCGGCAAGCTCGATGTCCATCGCCGCGTTGTAGTCCCAGGTCTCGCCCGGGTTCACCTGATAGTGCCAGACATAGGCGCCGGTATCCGCGTCGAGCGCAACGATCGAGCAGACGAACAGGTTGTCGCCGCCGCCGGGCGAGCGGATCTTGCGGTTCCACGGCGCGCCGTTGCCGGTGCCGATATAGACGCGGCGAAACACGGGATCGTAGGCCATGGCGTTCCACACCGTGCCGCCGCCGCCGAACTTCCACCACTCGCCCGTCCAGGTCTTCGCGGCCATCCGCATGGCCTCGTTCTCGAAGCCGTCGGCGGGGTTGCCGGGCACGGTGTGGAAACGCCACAAGCGCTTGCCGGTGCGCTGGTCGTAGGCGGTGACATAGCCGCGCACCGGGGCAAAGTCGGCGCCGCCGTGGCCGATCAGGACTTTGCCGTCGAACACCCAGGGCGCGCCCGTGATGTAGCGCCCGTCGCCTTTCTCGAGCGTCTGCACGCTCCAGGCGGGTGCGCCGGTCCTGGCATCGAGGGCGACAAGGCGGCCGTCGGTGGTGCCGATGAATATGCGGCCGTTGGCCCATGCCAGCCCGCGGCTGCCCCATGACCCGCGCATCCGCTTGCCGGCAAGGCGCCATGCCTCGGGATCGTGGCGCCACAGCACCTTGCCGGTGGCGGCGTCGAGCGCGTGAACGACCGAATGACCGGCGACGAAGTAGAGCACTCCGCCGACTGCGACGGGAGCGGAAAGGCTGCTCGGGCCGACTTCGATGTCGTGGTGCCACGCCAGGCCGAGGCGGACGACGCTTTCGGCGTCGATGTCGGCAAGGGGGCTGAAGTGATCCGCCTGCGGACCATCATAGTCCGGCCAGTCGCTTCCGGCGCGGCCGGGGGAACAGGCCGTCAGCGACAGAGCGAGGGCGAGGGCCAGCGCGCTCGTGCCGGAAAATGTCGTTGTGAATCCGGGCATCGTCGCTCCCCCAATCTCGATGCGGCAGCGGCCGGCCTGTTGCCGGTGGCCCGCCTCCCTGCGGCAGCTCAGGTGCATCGAACCGGCCGCCGCGCATACTGGATTTTTGACTAGCCCTGCCCACGCGGCGGCGTGCGACGGCGGCGGGACCTAACTGTCTTGCCAGTTTACCGGTAAGGGGAGATTGGCGAGTGCGCTTCGGATGGGCGGGGACGCCTCGGCCCCATTGCTGGTAGCGGAAGGACGGTAGTTGACCGAGGTTCTCGAAGGCAGCCGACAGCGATGCCGCGGCGAGCCCGCTGACCACCCACTACCGCACCAGCGACAAGGATGCCGGTGCGATATCCTGAAGCGCGCGGCCTTGTGCCGGTCGGTTCAGGCACACTCCTTCATGGCCTGACGCGCCAGCCTGGCTAGCCTGGGGAATGCCTTGGCGCGTTCCTGTGCCTGGGCGTTGGCGGCGGTGCCGCGGATCACCCGACCTTTGATGCCGTGGAAGATGGCGGCGAGGCGCCACAGGTTGAAGGCGAGGTAGAACGGGTAGTCGGAGATGCCGTCGCGCCCGGTGCGGGCGCAGTAGGCGGCGATGTAGTCTTGCTCCGACGGGATGTTCAGCGCGGCGAGGTCGGCGCCGGCGAGACCCGGCACGATATCGGGCGGCATGCGGTACATCATCGCGTGGTTGGCGAAGTCGGCGAGCGGGTGCCCCAGCGTCGAGAGCTCCCAGTCGAGCACGGCGATGATGCGCGGCTCGGTGGGGTGGAAGATCATGTTGTCGCAGCGGAAGTCGCCATGGATCAGGCTGGTCTCGTCGCCCGGCGGAATCGCGCCGGGCAGCCATTCGACCAATGCATCCATGTCGGGATCGCGGCCGGCCTCGGTGTCTTCCAGGTACTGCCGCGTCCAGCGGCCGATCTGCCGCGCGAAGTAGTTCCCCGGCTTGCCGAAGTCGGCAAGGCCGATCGCGGCCGGATCGAGGCTGTGCAACTGCGCCATCGCCGCGTTCATAGCATCGAGGTAGCGCGGCCGCTCATGTCCGGGGACGTCGGGGAAAGTCGCGTCCCAGAACACGCGGCCATCGACCATGGCCATGACGTAGAAGTCTGTGCCGATGACCCCCTCGTCGGTGCACAGGCCATAAACTCGCGCGACTGGGAAGCCGGCCTCGCCCAGCGCGCTCATCACCCGCGCCTCGCGGTCGACGGCATGGGCTCCGGGCAGCAGCTTGCCGGGAGGCCTGCGGCGCAGCACGTAGGAGCGCCCAGGCGTGACCAGCTTGTAGGTCGGGTTCGATTGCCCGCCCTTGAACTGCTCGACAGAGAGGGGGTCGGCAAAGTCCTCGACATGGGCATGCATCCAGCGGGCGAGCGCGGCTTCGTCGAAGCGGTATCCCTCGCGTACCGGCGTCGTTCCCGAGTTGGCGGCGGCGAGGTCGGTGCTGCTCATGATCAGGCCCCCTGCGCCTGCTTCCAGTCGCGCTTGATCTTCTTGGCCAGGCTCCATTTGTGGACCTCGGTGGGGCCGTCGTAGATGCGGAAAGCGCGGATCTCGCGGAACACCTGTTCGACGATGGTCTTGTCGGTCACGCCCATGCCGCCCATCACCTGCACGCAGTTGTCGGCGATCGTCATCAGCGCTTCCGACACCGAAACCTTGGCCATCGAGCTTTCGATCGTCCCGAGCGAGGCGGTGTCGAGCACGCTCGCGCACCAGTCGATCATCAGTTCGCATTGCTTGATGAGGATGCGGTTCTCGGCAAGCTTGAAGCCGACGCCCTCGTGCTCGATCAGCGGCTTGCCGAAGGCCTCGCGGCGGCAGGCGTAGTCGGTGGCGATCTCCTGCGCGCGGATGCAGGCGCCGAGCCAGCGCATGCAGTGCGACAGCCGCGCCGGCGAGAGGCGGACCTGCGCGTACTTGAAGCCTTCGCCCGCCGCGCCCAGCATCTGGTCGGCGGGAATGCGCAGGTTCTCGATCGTCAGCGTCGCGTGGCTGCCCGGCATCGAAGTGTCGATCGTGTTGGGGATCTCGTCGATGCGGATCGCCGGGTCCGGCAGGTCGACCAGGAACATGCAGGCGCCCTCTTCGGCCCTGGCCATGACGATGCCGACCTCGGCGCCCTGGTAGCCGGTGATGAAGCACTTGCGGCCGTTCACCACCCAGTGGTTGCCGTCCGGGCGGCACGTCGTCTTCATCATCGATGGATCGGCCCCCGCGCCGCCCCATTCGGCCGGCTCGGTCATCAGGAAGGCGGAACGCGCCCGGCCCTCGTGGAGCTTCCGGAGGAAACGCTCCTTCAGTTCGGGCGTCCCGACATGGCCGATCAGGTACATGTTGCCCTCGTCGGGCGCATTGGTGTTGCAGGCGAGCGGCCCCAGCGGCGACAGGCCCGAACGGATCAGCAGCAAGGCCGTCTCGCGCTGCGTGCGGTGCGTGCCGTCGGGACGGATGTGAGGCGTGAGGACGCCGGCAGCGCGCGCCTTGTCGCGCATCTCGAACACCATCTCGTCAAGCGGCGCGCCGTGGTGATCGCGTCGCGGGTCGGCTTCGTAGGGCACCACAACCTCGCGCACGAACGCCTCGATGCGATCGGCAAGGGCGAGAACTTCGGGACCTAAGGGCATTGGACTACCTCTGATGAAATGCAACGGCCGACCAAGGTCGATAGGATCCCCTAACGTGCTGTTCCGGTCCGCACCAGCCTATCGAATGGCGTAGTCGGCAGGCAGCGATCAGCGACCGATTTGCCGCAGCGCGGCTGTGATCGTCCGCAGGTCGAAGGCGTCGGCTGGGCAGGACGCAGCGAAGGGCCCTTGCGCGCCGAACATCGCCTCCGCAAACCTCTCCTCTCCAGCCGCCTGCCAGAGGCCACGCGCCTGCTCGGCGAAAGGGTCGGACACGAGCGCGGGATCGCCGCGCAAGTGCGCCAGCCAGGCGCCCATCGCGGTGAGTAGGCCCGGGCAGGTGTTTCCGCGGGCTTTATGGAAGGCCAATGTCTCCAACCATCGCTGGGGAATCTTCTGGCTGCCGTCCATCGCGATCTGCCGCAGCTCGTGACGCAGGTCCGCATTGGCGAAGCGGGCAAGGAGCGTCTCGGCATAGCCCGCCAGGTCCTGCCCCGGTCCGGGCTCGAGGCTGGGAGCGGCCTCGTCGACCATGATGCGCAGAACGATGGCGAGGATCTCCGCATCGGCAATCGCCTCGTGCACGAAGCGATGGCCGCGACCCAGCCCGAGGTAGGCCAGGGCGGAATGGGCGCCGTTGAGCATCCTGAGCTTGGCGGTTTCATAGCTCGCGACATCGTCGACCAGTTGCGCGCCGACCTCGTGCCAGCGGGGCCTGCCCGCTGCGAAGCGGTCTTCGATCACCCATTGGCTGAACCGTTCGGTCAGGACCGCGGCTTCATCGCGCAGGCCGATCAGGCGCTCGACGCCGGCCAGGTCCGCGGGCGTCGTAGCCGGGACGATGCGATCGACCATCGTCGCGGGAAAGCTGCATCGGGCAGCTATCCACCTGCCGAGCGCCGGGTCGTGCCGCTCGCAATAGTCGCCCAGCAATCGCGCGAGCTGCCGGCCGTTGGCGGCAAGGTTGTCGCAGGATAGCAGAGTCAGGCCGGTGCCGCCCGCTGCCATGCGGCGACGCAGTCCCTCGGCGAGCAAGGGGTAGATCGTTCCCGTGCCGGCAAGATCATGGTCGAGCGAGCCGTCGGTCGCCCGGCAGTAACCCTTCTCGGTGATCGTGAAGCTGACGATGCGCGTCCCGGGGGCTGCGAGCCGCGCCGCCAGCGCTTCCCGCTCCGCCTCCGCAACCAGCACGTCGCGGACCGAACCGACGATGCGCGCGGAAGCCGCTCCCGAGGAGCGCTCCGTGACGCTGTAGAGGCAATCCTGGGGGAGCATCCGGGACGCCACTGCGGGCGAGCGCAGCGATACCCCCGTTATCGCCCAGCCGCGATCGCCGGCATCCATTGCCCGGTCGGTGTACCAGGCTTGGTGGGCGCGATGAAAGGCACCGATGCCGAAATGGACGATGCCTACGGCCTGAGCGTCGCGATCGTATTCGAAGCGCGAAACCTGTCGGGGAAGGCTGGCAATCGTAGTGCTCGAAAGCCTCACAGCCGGTAGGCCCGCTTCACGAAGCCATAGGCGAGATCTTCCGCCAGCTCGGCCGCTTCCCAGTCTTCGAGCCGATGTTCGGCCACCAGCTCGGCGAGGAAACCGCAGTCGATGCGTCTCGCCAGATCGTGGCGCGCGGGTATCGAGAGAAAGGCGCGCGTGTCGTCGTTGAAGCCGACGGTGTTGTAGAACCCGGCGGTCTCGGTCGTCATGCGGCGGAAGCGGCGCATGCCTTCGGGGCTGTCGTGAAACCACCAGGCCGGCCCCAGCTTGAGGCACGGGTAGTGACCGGCCAGCGGCGCGAGTTCACGCGCATAGGTACTTTCGTCGAGCGTGAAGAGGATCATCGCAAGGCCCGGCTCGTTGCCGAACCGGTCGAGCAGCGGCTTCAGGGCATGGACATATTCAGTCGGCATCGGAATGTCCGCGCCCTTGTCGCGGCCGAACCTGGCGAAGAGGCCTGCATTGTGGTTGCGGAACGAGCCGGGATGAAGTTGCATCACCAGACCGTCGTCGATGCTCATTGCCGCCATCTCCGTCAGCATCTGAGCCCGGAACCGCTCCGCCTCGGCCGCAGTGAAATCGCCCGAAGATACCTTGCGGAACAGGCTTTCAGCCTCGCTCGGCGGAAGGTTCGCCGTCGCCGCCGTCGGGTGGCCGTGGTCGGTCGATGTCGCGCCCATCCGGGCAAAGAAGGCACGGCGCTTGCGGTGCCCGGCCAGATAGCCTTGCCACGACAAGCAATCCTCGCCGGTCAGGTCGGAGAAATGCCGGAGATTTTCCTGGAAGCCCTGGAATTCCGGATCGACCACCGGGTCGGGACGATAGGCGGTGATCACCCTGCCGGGCCACTCGCTCTCCTGGATCGCGCGGTGATGGTCGAGGCTGTCGAGCGGGCTTTCCGTCGTCGCTATCACCTCGATGCCGAAGCGGTCGAACAGTGCGCGCGGCAGGAACGCCTCGGTAGCCAAGGCCTCGGTGATGGTGTCGAAGTAGAAGTCCGATGTCCCGGCTTCCAGACGGAATTTCATGCCAAAGACCTCGGCGAAAACCCAGTCGAGCCAAATTCGCGAAGGGGTCCCCCGGAACAGGTGGTAGTGTTCGGCGAAGATTCGCCACGCGGCGCGCGGATCGGCGCCGCCGCCGCCGATGCCCAGCGTCTCGAGCGGCACGCCCTGCGAGTACAGCATGCGAAACAGATAGTGATCGGGCAGGAGCAGCAGTTCGGTAGCATTGCCGAAAGCCGCATTGCCCGAAAACCAGGAGGGGTCGGTATGGCCGTGCGGGCTGACGATGGGCAAGCCGGCGACCTGGCCGTAAAGCTCGCGCGCTATCGCCCGTGTGGTCGGGTCCGACGGCAGCAGCCTGTCGGGTTGAAGGACCAGGGGTCGGGGCATCTATGCTTCAGCGGGCAGGCTGCGAATAGCGGGCCCGCTTTGCGGCGACTGCGCGCCGAGCCTCTTCTACCGCCCGCTCCTCGGTGGCGAAGAGAAGGCTGTCGAGCACGGCGGCAAGGTGGGTACGCATCGCGGAACGGGCCGCATTCGCGTCGCGGGCCCGCAAGGCGTCCAGGACGGCACTGTGTTCTTCCACGACCGGCTTGACATTGGCCGTACGCGCTTTCTCGTGAAGCAGCGCCGCCTCGGGAGACGTATAGCGCAGGTTCCATAGATGCTCGATGGAATCCGCGATCGCCTGGTTCCGTGTCGCCTTGGCGATGGCGAGGTGAAATGCGCGGTCGGCCTTGTCGGTGCCTTTGGGGTCCTGGTTCTCCCTGGCGATTTCGCCGACCAGCGCCTCGATCTCGGCCAGTTCGCCGTCCGAGATCTGCGTCGCAGCGAGAGCGGCTGCCTCTCCTTCGAACAGCAGCCGCGCCTCGGTCAGTTCGAAGGCGCTGATATTGAAACCGGGTATGTCGCTCCTGCCCGGCAGGCGGATGACATAGGCGCCCGAGCCGATCCGCACTTCCACCAGCCCCTGGACTTCCAGCGTAATGATGGCCTCTCGCACGGTCGGGCGGCTGACGTTGAACTGCTGCACCAGTTCCCGCTCGGCCGGCAGCCGGCTGCCGACGGCATATTTGCCCGCCGCGAGTTCCGCCATCAGCTTGCGCGCGACATCCTGATAAAGGCGATCGTTCGATTTTGGGGCAGGAGACTGCATTTCACGATCCATTGGCCTGACCAATCTTGAAAATTGAATGGCAGTCCGTATAGCCGAGGTCAAGCGTCATGGACAGGCGCAATGCCGTGGAGTGCGTTTATAATGAAGATCACTGCCGCCAAGGTCATCGTGACTTGCCCAGGTCGCAACTTCGTGACGCTGAAGATCGAAACCGACCAGGGCGTTCACGGCATCGGCGATGCGACGCTGAACGGGCGCGAGCTGGCAGTCGTCGCCTATCTCGAGGAGCACGTGATCCCCTGCCTGATCGGCACCGACCCGCGGCGGATCGAGGATAGCTGGCAGTACCTCTATCGCGGAGCCTACTGGCGGCGCGGGCCGGTGACGATGCGGGCGATCGCCGCGGTGGACGTCGCGCTGTGGGACATCAAGGCCAAGATGGCGGGGATGCCGCTGTACCAGTTGCTCGGCGGCCGCAGCCGCGATCGGGTGATGGTCTACGGGCACGCCAACGGCTCCGATATCGAAGAAACCGTCGATGCCGTGGGCCATTACATCGACCTCGGCTACAAGGCGATCCGCGCGCAAAGCGGCGTGCCGGGCATTGCCGATGCCTATGGGGTCGGGCGCGGCAAGCTCTACTACGAACCGGCGGACGCCGCGCTCCCCAGCGTCACGGGCTGGGATACGCGCAAGTCGCTCAACTATGTGCCCAAGCTCTTCGAGAAGCTGCGGCAGACATACGGCTTCGACCATCACCTGCTGCACGATGGGCATCATCGCTACACGCCGCAGGAAGCCGCCAATCTCGGCAAGATGCTTGAACCGTTCCAACTGTTCTGGCTCGAAGACCTTACGCCGGCTGAAAACCAGGAGGCGTTCCGCCTGATCCGCCAGCACAGCGTGACACCGCTGGCAGTGGGCGAGATCTTCAACACGGTGTGGGATGCGAAGGACCTGATCCAGAACCAGTTGATCGACTACATCCGAACCACCGTCGTCGGGGCCGGGGGGATTACCCACCTGCGCCGGATCGCGGATCTGGCAGCGCTTTACCAGGTCCGAACCGGATGCCACGGCGCCACGGACCTTTCGCCGGTGACTCTGGGGGCGGCATTGCATTTCGATACCTGGGTGCCGAATTTCGGCATCCAGGAATATATGCGCCATTCCGAAGAGACCGACGCCGTCTTCCCGCACGACTACACGTTCGCCGATGGACACCTGCACTGCGGCGAAACCCCCGGCCACGGTGTCGACATCGACGAAAAGCTCGCCGCCAGGTACCCCTACAAGCGCGCATACCTGCCGGTCACGAGACTGGACGACGGCACGATGTGGAATTGGTGAGAAGGAACCGGGCTATGACTTTCAGCAGGCAAGCGATCCTGGCGTTGGCAACTCTCCTCGCCGGCTGCGCGACGATCCCGCAGCAGGACGACGGACTGTCCTCTTTGAACGCAGTCGGCTCCGTCGATGAGCGGTTCCTGTCCTACAACGTCGAGATGGTGGAACTCACCGGCGGTCGCTTCTGGCGCCCCTACGGCGGCTCTGGAACCGATCGCTACGAGTATCGGCCGCCGATCGACCTGTCCGACCCGAAGCTGCGTCGGCTCGCTGCGGCACTGGCCCCGGCCTACGTCCGCTATAGCGGGACATGGGCCAACGCGACCTGGTTCGCCGACGGGGAAGCCGCGCCGGAAAAGGCGCCGGACGGCTTCGACACCATTCTCACCCAAGGGCAATGGCGAGGTGCGGTCGACTTCGCCAAGGCCAGCGGAGCGCGAATTGTCACGTCCTTCGCGACAAGTGGGGGAGCTCGTGACCGCGACGGCGTCTGGCAGGCCGATACGGCCGCCCGGTGGCTGGCTTTCACGAAGCAGATCGGCGGAAGCATCGCCGCTGCGGAATTCGCGAACGAGCCGAACATGATCTCGCTCACGAAGCCGCCCAAGGGCTATACCGCGGCCGACTACAGGCGCGATTACACGCGCTTTGCCGCTTGGCTGCGCAGCGCTTCTCCCGAGACCCTGCTCCTTGCGCCCGGCGCAGCCGAGCTGGGCGAGCCGACGCGCACTCTCAGCCGGCAGAACCGCACGATCGAGCAGATCGAGCCGGAAGACCTGCTCACCGCCGAGCTGCCCAGGCCCGACGTATTTTCGTTCCACTTCTATCCGGGCGGATCGGAGCGCTGCGGCGGCAAGATGCTCGGCCACTCCGCCGAAAAGGCGCTCTTGCCTGCCTGGCTGGACTCGATCGATCCAGCGATCGCGCGCATGACGGCCTTGCGCGATCGGGCGGCTCCGGGTGCGCCGCTCTGGGATACCGAAACCGGGGAAGCCGCTTGCGGCGGCAATCCCTGGGCCAGCGCATTCGCCGACAGCTTCCGCTTCGTCGATACGCTCGGCCGATCGGCGCGACAGGGCGTGCGCGTTGTGATGCACAATACGCTGGCAGCTTCGGACTATGCCCTGCTCGAAGAGCATGGTTACGACCCCCGCCCCAATTACTGGGCAGCCCTGCTGTGGAAGCGGACGATGGGCACGACTGTCCTCGCTCCTCTGGACTGGGCTTCAGGCGACCTGCGGATCTATGCCCATTGCCTGCCGACCGGAAAGGGCGGTGTCGGACTGGCTCTGCTCAACCTAGGCGACAGTGCCCGGACCATTCCGATCCGCGGCGAGGCCCGGATCTGGACGATCACGGCCTCGTCGCTCGAGAGCAGGTCGGTCAGCATCAACGGGCGGCAACCGGCCTTGGGAGACGACGGTGACTTCACCGGCCTCGAGGCAGCCCCGCTGACCGCCGATTCGTCATTGCCGGGCAAGGCGATCGCGTTCATCGCGGTCGCCAAGGCTGGCAATCGCAACTGCCGCTGACCGATGCAGGCGGTCGTCGTCGGCGAGGCCATGCTCGAGCTTTCGCGCGACGGCGAGCGCTGGCGCATGGGATATGGCGGCGACACTCTCAACACCGCCATCCATCTGGCGCGGTCGGGGATTTCGACGGCCTATTTGACAGCGGTCGGCAGCGACCCGTTCAGCGTCGCGATGGTCGCCGACTGGCGTTCCGAGGGATTGGACGTCTCGCTCGTCCTCGAGCATCCCACTCGCCATAGCGGCCTCTACGCCATCGCCACCGACGCCGCCGGGGAGCGCAGTTTCACCTATTGGCGCGACAAGGCGGCGGCGCGCGAGATGTTCGAGCTGGACGGCGCCGACCGGGCCATGGCCAAAGCCGCCAGGACGAGCCTGCTGAGCTTCTCGCTGATCAGCCTTGCCATTCTCCCCCCGAGCGGCCGCGACAGGCTGCTGGCGCTGGCGCGGCGCGTGCGGGCCGAAGGGGGCATGGTCGCCTTCGACGGCAACTACCGGCCGCGGCTGTGGAGCGGCCCGGACGAAGCCCGAGCGGTGCGGGACACGGCGGTCGCGTGCGCCGACATAGGCCTGCCGACGCTCGAGGATGAAACGTCGTTGTCGGGTGCAGCGTCCGCGCTCGAAGTGGCGGATCGCTGGAAGGCGCTCGGCTGCGGGGAAGTCGTGGTCAAGCTGGGGGCAGACGGTTGCCTCCTTCCGGACGGCCGCCAGGCAAGACCGGCGGAACGCTTGCAGCCGGTCGACACCAGCGGTGCCGGCGACGCGTTCAACGCCGGTTACCTCGCCGGGCGGATGAGCGGCGAGGCGATCGACGAGGCGGCCCGCCGGGGGCACCGCCTTGCCGGCTGGACGATCATGCGGAAAGGCGCGATCCCGCCCCGCGATTCCTGAGCAGGCTCCAGAGCAGGATCGCCGCCAGGATGTCCAGCGCAGCAAGCGCGACGAAAAGCGGATCGTAGCCGTAGGCGTCCGCGCTCTTGCCGATGGCGAACGTGAACAGCATCCCGCCGATCCAGGCGGCCGAACCCGCCATCCCGCTTGCCGTCCCGACCGTGCGGCTCTCGAATAGGTCGGCGCACAGCGTGATCAGCGCGCCGTTCAGCATCTGGTGCGCAAATCCTCCGATGCAGAACAGCGCTATGGCGACGCCCGGGGATGAGGCCAATCCGATGCAGGCAGGCCCGGCCATGGCGATCGCCCCGATGGTCATCGTGATCTTGCGCGAGCCGACCAGCGAGACCCCGCGCCGCATCAGCGCCATCGGCACGAGGCCACCGGCCAGCGAGCCGAGATCGGCGGCCAGGAACGGAAGCCATGCCCAGAGCGCGATGCTCTTCAGGTCCAGTTGCCAGGCTGCCACGAGATAGAGCGGAATGAAGAAGTTGAACGTCTGCCAGGCAGGCTCGGTGAGGAAGCGTGGCAAGGCGATCGCCCAGAACCCGCGCGAGCGAAGCACTTCCATGCGCGATGCGGGCTTGTCGCCGATGTCGTCGACCGGCTCGCCGATAAAGGCCCGTTCCTCTTGGGTAAGCCGCCTGTGCTGCGCCGGGGAACGGTAGCAGAACCACCACAGTGCGGCCCAGACGAGGCTCAGGCCTCCGGTCAGCAGGAACGCTTCCTGCCAGCCCCACCAGATGATGCAGAAGGCCACCAGCGGCGGGGCGATCATGTTGCCGATGCTGGTTCCCATCTGGAAGCCGGCTGTCGCCAGCGAGCGTTCGCGCGGCGGGAACCATTCGGCGACGGTCTTCGCGCCCGCAGGAATTGCAGCGGCCTCGGTGGCGCCCAGAAGGGCTCGGAAGAATGCGAGCGTAGGCCATCCGGTGGCCAGGGCATGCGCCATGTTCGCCAGCGCCCAGCCGATCGCGAACAGGAAGAAGCCCAGCCTCGTCCCCAAGGCGTCGAGCACTGCTCCCGCCAGCGTCTGCATCACCGTGTAGCTGGCCTGGAAGGCGAGCACGACCCAGCTGTACTGCTCGGTCGTCATGCTGAACTCGGCCTGCAGCGTCGGAGCGGCTACCGAAAGCGTCGACCGCGCGAGGTAATTGAGGATCGTGCCCAGCGTGAGGAGGCCGATGATCCACCAGCGCAGGTTCCGCCGCCCGGCCATCACTGCCGCAAGCCGCCGGAAGGTCCGACCGAACTCACTTCTTCGGCAGCCGATAGACGTCGTGGCACTCCTTGCAGGGCAGGGCCGCACCGAGCATGGCGGTCACGGCCGGGAGATTGCCGGCTTCCCCCAGCTTTGCCATTTCCTCGGCCTTGAGCTCGAAGTCGTCCATGCGCTTGCTGTAGTCGGGCCAGTTGGCCCAGGCGTCCGGCTTCGCGCGTCCGCCGGGGATCTTCGCCTCGAATGTCGCCCTCATGTCGTGCGCCGCGGTTGCCAGGGAGCGGGTGACCTGTCCCAGCTTGTCCGGCGGCTGCAGCCCCGCGACGATATCGCCGAGCGTCTCGGCGTCTTCCTCCATCTGCTTCATCAGCTGCTGCCGCTCGAAGATGAGGCCCTCCGCCTCCTCCTTCGTGAGGACCTGTGCCGGACCGGGGGCTCCGCCGGCGGCTCGCGTCGCCGCGGCTGCGCCGGTCAGGGCGAGAGCGGACAGCAGGATCAGGAAGGCGTGCGATTTCATCAGGCGACAAGCTCCGTGACGGTACGGCTGGTGTTCATCGATGCGGTGCCCCAGTTCTCCACCTGCACGCCCATGGCTTGCTGGAGGCTCAGGCCGATGCGGGAGGCGGCATCCGCCCGCCCGGCCTTGTGGTAGCCCGTCCGGACCCGCCCGCCGGCCCCGCCGATGACCAGCATGGGAATGCCTTCGACCGCGTGCGACTTGGCCTCGGAGCAATCCGAATGAGCGAACAGCAGCGTGTTGTCGAGCAAGGTGCCGTCGCCTTCCTTGATCGCGGCCAGCGCATCGACGAAGTCGCGGCATGCCTCCATGCTCCGGGCGGCAAACCAGGCGGACTGCTCCTGGTAGCCGAGCTTCGGGTTGACCGGTTCCTCGTGAGTGAGCGTATGGTGCGTGTCGGACGACGCCGATCGCCGCAAGTTGGACGCCGTGTCCGAGAACAGCATGTTGAAGACGCGCGTCTGGTTGCAGGCGAGCGCCTGGGCCAGCAGGCCGGCCATCAGCTTGTGATTGGCCATCACGTTCTCGATGTCGGCATCCACGACCGACTTGGGCGGCGGCGCGGGCATCGTGAAGTGCTCCACTTTCGCCGGCGGCTCGAGCTGGAGCGCGAGCTGTTGCTCGAGCTGGCGAACCGAGGCGAAGTATTCTTCCATCCTGTGCCGGTCCGAGGAGCCGAGCCTCTTCATCAGCCGCTCGCGGTCCTCCTTGACTGCCGACAGCACGCTCTGGCGCACCATCGCACGCGGATCGGGCGTGAAAGAGGCAGCATTGGGGTCCTGGAAGCCCTCGCCGAAGATGCGCTGGTAGAGCGCCACGGGAGAGACCTCGCTCGGGTTCGGCGAACTGGAGCCGCGGTAGGAATAAGAGCGCTCGATCCCCGAGGCGCTGAGCTCGATCGAGCGGAAGCGCGAGCCCTGGCCGATCACGTCGCTGATGAGCACGTCCAGCGTCGGCGCCTTCACATTCTCGGTGGGGACCGGAATGCCGGTCCTGAGCCCGAGGTTGCCGGTGAGGTGCGGCTTGTTCGCCACGCCGTCGAGCTTGACGTCGAAGCCGGTGAAGATCGCCATCTGCTTGCGATAGGGTTCCAGCGGCGCGAGGTCGGGCGGCATCACGTAGTCGGCGCCTTCGGTAGCCGGGATCCAGCGCTGGGGAACGAAGCCGCACCCCCATATCCAGGTACCGAAG
The DNA here is from genome assembly GCA_963205265.1 of Pseudomonadota bacterium. Taxonomy (GTDB): domain Bacteria; phylum Pseudomonadota; class Alphaproteobacteria; order Sphingomonadales; family Sphingomonadaceae; genus Novosphingobium. Next base: position 38,024 of record CAUJJI010000046.1, on the reverse strand, counting down.
CGAACCGGCAAGCGCTGGCCGGTCGCCGCGAGCGCCTGGCCGTTGACGTCGAGGAAGATGTCGAGCAACGGCAGCGCGACGCCTACCTTTGCGCCATTGACCATCCCTCGCAGGATCGTCCGGCGGCTGAGCTTCGTCATGAGCGGTCTCCCTTGTTCGATGCGGCCACGCGGGGCGGGCTCGCAGGCTTCGGCGGCTCGGAAACGGCGTAGAAGGTCTTGCTGAGCGCGATCGCGCGCATCAGGTCGGGCAGCCGGTACCCGCTCGCGGCGAAGCCGTTGAGCAGGTACTCGACGTAGGGCTCTTCCTTGGTGGCGAGCGGACGGCCCGATGCGGAGCTGTAAAGCTTCTGCACGAGGCACAGCGGGACGCCCGGATTGTCGCGCAGCGTCTTGCCGAGGCCTTGCGGGCCGGTGAAGTCGGTGCCCTGCAGCTTGCCGCTCAGGTCCAGCTCGGCTCCGTTCTCGCGGGCGCGGAAGCCGCCCGTTCCGTCGAAGTTTTCGAGCGTCAGGCCCAGCGGATCGGTCAGCTTGTGGCAGCCGGCGCAGACCGGGTTCTCGTTGTGCTCGGCAAGGCGCAGGCGTGCGGTAGAGCCCGGCCGGTTCACGGCGTCCTGCACGATCGAGAAGCTGACGTTGGCCGGCGGATCCGGCACCTTCTCGCACAGGAAGGTCTCGCGCAGCGCCTTGCCGCGCAGCGTCGGAGACGAGCGACCAGGGTGCGAATAGAGCGCCAGCAGGCTGATATCGGTCAGAATCCCGGACCGCTGGGCCGAAGCCGGAAACTCACCCTGCTCCCACCCGTTGCGAGTCGCCACCGGCATGCGATAGACGATGCCGAGCGGCCGGCTGAGCCAGGTCTTGTTGGTCGTGAAGAGGTCGCGATAGTCGCCGCGATCGGTGATCAGGTGCGTGACGATCGTGCGGAGCGTCTGCTCCTGAGCATCGCGTGCGACATCCGTGGTGTAGGCGGGGTAGATCGCCGGATCCTTGAACAGATCGCCGAACCCGTCGAAGTGGAGCATGTCCCAGAAGAAAGCTCGCACTGCCGCCTCGAGCTGGGGGGATGCGATCAGGCGGTCGACCTGACGGGCAAGCCCTGCATCAGTATGAAGCTCCCCAGCGGAGGCTGCCCGCAGCAGCTCGGCGTCGGGGGTCGAATTGGTCAGGAAGAAGCTGAGCCGCGCTGCTTTCGACCAAGCGTCCAGGCGCAGGCCGCCCGGGGCCCGCGGATCGTGCTCGGTGTTTTCTATCCGCAACAGAAACTCGGGCGAAACCAGCATTCCGGCCAGCGCATATTCCAGCCCCTGGTGGAAGCCGCCCAGTCGCTGCTGTGCCGACCTGGCAATCTGCACGTAGCGGGTCCGCTCGGCAGCCGACAGCGGCCGGCGGAACAGCTTGAGGCCATAGAGCTCGACGAAACGAGTGGCGCAGCCCTTGTCGAAAGCCGCGTCCGACTTCGGCTGGCACGGAACGAACTGCGCGCGGCGCTTTTCGCCCGTGACTGCCGCGGCGATGGAGCGGGCAGAGGCGTCGTACTGTTCGAGGCTGAACGGCGACATGCCGCCTTGGGCCGTGCCGATCGCGACAAGTCCTTCCTCGCGTCGCGCGCGCTCGAACCGGCCGGCGATCGGCACGTCGGGAGCGAAGACGTCGGCGATGATGGCGCGGTACTGAAGTTCGGTCAGCCGCCGCATCGTCGGCGGGGTTCCCGGCAGGTTCGGCTCCGCCGCCGGCGCGGCGGCAGGCGCAGTGGACAGCTGCGCCCAGCCGATGCCGCCGGCGATCACCATGCAGAAGCCTGCGGCGAGCTTGCGCGTCAGCGAAGTCTTGATCGATTTCATGAACATGGGATCACCTCAGCGTCAGCGGTGCATTGACGCTCTGCGTCGCCGCATCGACGACGAAGGCCGGAGCCAGGCGGATGCGGAACTGCGTGGAAATGGAGGTGCAGCGGCCGGTGGCGGGATCGGGGTGGCCGTCCGCCGCCTCGAGCATCGCGTGGTAGGCGCCGTTGCAGGTATGGCCCAGCGCCCCCGCGCGCCCTATCGAGGTCAGCAGGCGAAGCCGCTCCGGAGCGAGTTCGCCCTTGGCGTTGGTGCTGTGGCGGGCACCGAAATGAAGGTCGTACATCGCCTCGATCGGGCTGTAGCCGGAAAGGTAGCCTTCCATCCCGCCGTCGCGCGTGAAGGTCAGCCGCAGCCGGGCATCGCGCAGGATGCGATCGTCGTGCATGCTGTTGACATAGTTGTGGAAGCGCACGTCGACCGGGACGATGGTCAGCACCCCGTTGGCGATCCGCCCGCGGGTGTTGGCGCGATATCGCTTATCCCGGTCCACGGCATAGGTGGCATAGGGCAGGGCGGCCCGCGCCGAGCTGAGCTGGATCGGATCGGCGCTGGCGTGGATGCCGACCGCGACGTCGGGGTCGTTGCGCAGGTCGTCGACGCCCCTGAGCGTGACGAGGATGCCCCACGAGCCGGTATACATCTCGGTCTGGAACGAATTGGCCAAGCCAGTCGACTGGAATCCCGTCGTGCAACCGATCACCCGGTACCACTGGTTGTCGACGCCGCGCTCGCCATGCATGCCCCGGAAGTCGTCATGGCCGCAGGTTCCGCCAGCCGGCTTGCGCCCGCGGGCCGTATCCTGGCCATCGAGGTCGATGCCGTCGGCGACCGTCGTCGCGCCGGCGACCATTCGCCAGTTCGGGTCGGGAGCAGCCGCTTCCGGGTGCATGCAGATGTTCTGGCCGTTGGGCGCAGTGTTGACCGCGGCCGTCAACCGCCGCTCGTAGAGCCGGTCGTCCTCTTCCGGGCGGCGCTGGCCCGGCGCCGTCTTGGCATAGGCTTCGATCAGCGCGCGGACCCCGCCGGTCATGCCGTTCGGGCAGGAAGCCGAATCCTTGGCGTCGCGCCCCAGCGCATAGGCGATTTCGGTGACGACGAAGCCGCCTTCGCCATTGCGGAAGACCTCCGTCATGATGTCGATGTCCTGGGCAGGGGCGGCTTCGTTCGGAGCCGCTGCCCGTGCCGAACGGTAGGCCGGCTGGCCGGCCGCCACCGCCACAGCGATGAAGCCGATGCCCAACCCGGCCATAAGCTGCTTCCTGCGTGTCCAGCCACCCGCGAACTTCACCGCCACGACACCTCGCCTCCATGATGCTTCGCTGCGCGCGTGTGATCGTTCCGGACACTTCGAGCGCGCGATGGGATTACTGTAAGACTTGTGACTGCAATGTGGCCAGACCAAATCGGCCAAGTGACACCAATTGTTACAATTTTTAACAAGTTTGCGGCCGGCGGTCGGTCAACCTTTAGGCGCGAAGGAATCGCAAAGCCCGCCCGAATTCACCGGATTGTCGCTCATCATCTTGCAGCTGCCGCAGCCGGCCGACGTTGCGGTGTAGAATGCGCACAGGCCGCAATGCCGCTTCGGATCGGCCGATGCTTCGACGTAGCTGAGCGAGCGGCGCAGGTTCTTCTGGGAGAGCGACAGGGCTGCAGGATCATAGCAGGCTTCCGCAGCGCCAGCCCGGCCGGCCGCTCCCAGAGCGAACGGCGTCAGTGCCGCGACGGCAAGAAACGAACGGCGGGATGTGGGCATCTTTCGTCTCCGGTTGCGAAGGACTTCAATCGGCGCGGAAGGCATCGTGACAAGCCTTGCAAGTGGCGCCAAGCTTGCGGGCCTCGGCGCGAATGGCCACCGGATCACCGCCCGCGGCCGCCCGCTGCAGCGCCGCGGCCTGTCCGGCGAAGCGATCCTGACCGGCGCGGAATTGTGCGCCCCGGCTCCAGATTTCCACTTTCGCTGCCGTCTTGACGCCCGGCTGAGGACCGGATCCACGCGGATACCACTTGTACTGGGCGGCGGAAGCGCCGGCGATCTGCCCCACGGCCTTGCGAACCTTCACGAGATCGGGTTCGCCCCGAAGTCCATCGTTGACCGCCTTGAAGGCGGCGCCGAGCTGCTTGTACCCGGCAATCCGCGCGCGGATCGTGTCGGCCGGAGCGGCGAGCAAGGGGACGCCGGCGAGCGCGCCCGCCAGGGCGGCAAACAGGGCGCGGCGGACTAAGCGAGACATTCAGGCTCCTCGGATCGGCAGCGCTAACCGCCGGCAGGTCGGATTGGTCAAACAAGGCATCGTCATACTGCAACCGGGCGACGATTTAGTTCAGAGTTTGAACGATTGCAAATCGTTTCGGAGCGGAGGCTCGGCGAGCAAGGGCGCGCCGAGCTCCGACGCATCCAACACCGAGGGAAGAGATTCATCACGACAATCAATTGGTTGGCCGCAGGTCGCATCGTCCCTGCCACCGCGACGGCGCTCGCGGGACCGGCGCTTCTCGCTGATCCGCCCGTTGTGACCGTGGCACTGCAACGAACCACGCCGGGCCGGGCTGAGCAAAGCCTCGTCGCGCCCCAACCGAAGTCCTGGACGACCATCGCAAGGTTCGGCAGCAGGCCACGGCGGGCGGCCCGTCCTGGCCGCCCGCACTCATGATCAGCGCGACCCCAGCGCGATCCTGGCGCTCAGGCCGAATTCGCGCGGCGCCGTTACCGACACCGTCCTGTATTCCGACCGGTAAGTGATGCTGCCCGGCGTACGGACGGTTTGCGAGGTTACCGCCGATCCAACCGACAGCACCTGGCGCTCGCGCAGGATGTTCTTGCCGAACAGCGAAATCTCCCAGGCCCCATCGGGATCGCGCAGGCCCGCGAACAGGTTCAGCAGGCCATAGGAATCGACGTCGTCGACCGTGTTGGTGGGGTCGTTCCGCGTGCTGCCGAAAAGCGAGGCCGAACCGCGAACGAAACCGTCCATCCTCTGGCCGATGGCAAAGCCATATTCGGACTGCAGGTTGGCGCCCAGCTTCGGGCTCGTCAGCGCGCGCCGATTGGTTCCGGAGCAAATGGCCAGGTTCTGGCCCGCAGGCAGGGCTGCCTGCAATTGCGCGAGCGTCGGCGTCGTAGCGTTGAGGTCGGGCACGCCATTGCGATCGAGGTCGGTACAGGCGATCGTCCCGTTCTTGATGCGGCCGTCGGAGTAGGCGACGGTGGCGGAAACGTTCCAGCGCGGCAGGATCCGGAACGAGACATCCGCTTCGATACCCTTCACGGTAACCGGGACCGGCGACACGAAGTTGAAGCCGCCTACCTCTGCCGACGGAGCACCGTTGACCAGTCTGTAGTTGAGGTAGGAAACCGAAGGTCCGCGGAAGGGATAGTTCCTGAACTTCTGGTAGTAGGCGCTGACGTTCAAGCGCCCCCGGCCGTCGAGGAATGCGGTCTTCGCGCCGATTTCGTAGGACTTCGAGCGCTCGGGCGGCAGGTTCATGAATTGACGCTCGAGCGCGCTCGGGCCGCTCTGTCCATTTGCGCCGACGGAAAAGTTGCCGACGACGCGCGGACCGGGCCGCCATGACGAACCGGTCAAGGCGTAGACCATGATGTCGGGCGTGATCTGGTACTTCGCCGAGGCCAGGTAGACGACTGCGTCATCGTGGTCCTTCTGCGTGCTCAGGAGAGCGCCGCCCTGCCGCAGAAAGCTGTCGCTCTTGTAGTCGATGTAGCGCAGGCCGCCCGACAGCTCGAAAGCACCGAGGTGCGCGGTGAGATTGCCGAACACCGACTTCTCGGTGGACGCGCCCTCCCTTTCGATCGCCGTGCGCGAGATAGTGGTGATCGCCCGCGTCGTGGTGTTCACGATCGGGGTTTCCTGGGTCAGGTTCACCGGGTTCTTGTTGTGGTCGTAGAACCCGCCGATCACGTAGTCGAAGATGCCGGCAATGCGGCTGTCCGAAGCAAGTCGCAATTCGTGCGATTCGCGCTTGCCGGCGCCCAGCGTGCACTGGAAGAAGCCGCCGGTGGTCGGCCGGACCCCAAGACCGCTCGATCCATTGACGCAGGCAGGGACGAAGCCGGCCGGGTCGGAGAACGTCCGGTCGGCCATGTTCACGCGCGGCGGCGAGAAGTAATCGGCCGCGTCCTGAAGCGCGATGCTGGAATATGCCTGCTTGGTGCGCGAGCCGACATAGCTCAGCTTCTGGCCGGCGAAGCGGATGTCCAGGTTGCCGACCAGCACGTCGTGGTCCTGCCGGCCGTAGGAGCCCTGGTCGTCGATCGAGAGTCGGTCGAAGGCGCGGATGACCTGCGTCGTGGCGGCCGGCCCTCCGTAAAGCGAGTCGGAAACCACCTGGGCATAGCTGTGGTCCTCCGAGTGGAGCTTCTGGTACATGACATTCGCGGAGATCCATTCGGTGGGCTCGAACTTCACGCCAACCCGGAACGACTCCGTCGTGCGATAGGGCTTTTCGTTATGCGAGGGGTCGACCGGCTCCTTGATCGAACGGACAAGGTTGCCGCGTGACTTGTCGACCACGCCGGCGATGCGCACGCCCAGCACGTCCCTGATGATCGGCACGTTGAGCACGCCGTCGATCTTGCGGGAGTGCGTATCGGTTATCGTCGCATTGAGGGCGACACCAGCTTCGTCGAGCACCGGGCGCCTCACCGTGACCGCGATCGACCCGGAAGGGGCGGCGCGACCGCGCAGGGTGCCCTGCGGACCGCGCTGCAATTCGAACTGGCCGAAGTCGTATGTCGACTGGAAGAGGAAGCCCGACGAGATCGGGGTGTCGTTGAGATAGAATTCCACGCTGGGATTGTTGCCGCTTGCCTCCGGCACGAAGGCCACGCCGCGAACCGTCGCCTGGCTGGAGAAGCTCGAGGTCTGCGTCATGGTCAGGCCGGGAACGATCGTCGCGATCTCCTGGAAGCTGCGCAGGTTGAGCTTCTCGACCTGTTCGGCCGTGACGACGTTGACGGTCTGCGGGACGTCCTGAATCGATTCGGATCGGCGCCGAGCGCTCACGACGATTTCGTCTCCTGCGGCCAGACCGGAGTCTGCGTTCGGTTCGGACGCTTCCGCCGACTGCGCGTGGGCAACCGGCGCAAGAGCCAGCAAGCTGACGCCGAGCGACAAAACAAGTGCAGATCGTGACATGGTAGCGAAGCCTCCCTCTCGAACGCCCGGGGCGGGGCGTGATCCTCTTTCAGCCGGCGTCATGTCACATCTCACGCCTGGCCTCAAGTTTATGCCTTATCAATTATTGTATATTGGACTTACCAATTTTGCCTACAGAGTGAATGACGGGGCTTCGTGCGGATAATTTAAGTGCGATAATTCAATTATATAGCAGGAATATATCTGAAACCAGCCAATCTGGCCGACAAATCCAATGTTTCGGCCAAACCAAAAAGAACTTGGATGGAGTGGCAAATTTGGCACAGATGTACGAGAGGCCAAACATGGTGATCATGCAAATGTGGGCGAATCAAGCAACAGATTTGCCCTGGAGGCCGAGCACTCGAGACGAGGGGTAAGGTATTGAGACCGTCAAGCACATCCCTGGCCCTGCACAGGGTGATTGCGTGCATCGCGTCGGCTGCATTGCCCCAGCCGGTTGCCGCGGGCGCTACCGGCGAGATCGAGCTGTTCAACGGCAAGGATTTTTCGGGCTGGACCTTCTTCCTCGAGGAAATCGGCTACAACGCCGATGGCCGGGCCACCATCTCGGATTTCGCGACGATAACGCCCGAGCGCACGATCCGCATCGATCCGGCCATGCACGGCGCGTTGATGACCAAGCGCGATTACCTCAACTATGACCTGCACCTGGAATATCGCTGGACGAAGCCGCATCCGCGCGACGACAGCGGCATCTTCCTGCGAATTCGCCCCCCTTTCGTGTGGGACATGCTGCACGGCGAGCAGGCGCGCTTCTACATGGTCCAGTTGCAGCCGCCGAACACGGGCGACCTGTGGGTGCTGGGCTACAGCGAGAGCATGCTCAGGACCTCGCCCGAAAGAAGCTTCAGGCCGTTCGGCAATCTCGAACTCGCTCCGGGCGGGCACATCCGCCGCCACCTCAAGATCCAGCAGGCCGAAAAGCCGGCAGGTGAGTGGAACACCGTCGACGTCCACCTGAAGGACAAGACCGTCCGCATCCAGGTCAACGGCGTTGTCGTGAACGAAGCCACGATGCTGGTCGATCTACCCGGCCGGATCGGCCTGGAATCGGAACGCGGAACGATCGAGTATCGCAACATCCGCTTGCGGCCTCTCTGACCACCTCATGCAAGCAATTTGCTCGACGGCACTTCCGATGGTGCCGGGCAAAGAGCTGGCGGCCAGGAATGCGCTCGAGCGGGCGCTGGCAGCATGGTGGTCCGCGATGCCGATCGCGATGGTCGGGCCAAGGAACTCGCGCCTCGGCCAGAATGCGGGAAGGGGCGGTGCGATGCAGAGAGCGGCCGCTTGTCATGCCGCTCGCCACATGGTCTCTCGGTAGCTCAGGCCCCGCCTGCACCCTTGGCCAGGGCGGCGGCCATCAGCGGGCGAGCGTCCCGGATCGGATCGGCGCCGTCCCAATCGGCGGCAGCCTCGCGCATGGCGTCGAACCAGGCGTCGAACAGGCCCGGCCGCAGCAACTGGTAGTTGACGGGGTTGTCGATGCCGTCGGGCTCGCAATAGACCTCGATCGACCAGTCGCTGCCCGGCGCGCGCAGGTCTTGCACGACCGTGAACGGACGGCCCTCGGCCGCCAGCATTGCCAGGGTCTGGTCGAAGTCCTCGGAGAAATAGGCGATGTGATGCAGGCCGCCGCTGGGGTTGCGACCGAGGAATTCGCTGTAGGTGGACTGCTGCTCACCGATCGGCGTGATGATCTCGAAGCAGGTGTTGCCGGTGTAGACGAAGGCCACCTTGATGCAGAGAAAATGATCCTCCCCCCGGAAGATGCTCATGCCGCCGCCTTGCTCCAGGACGAAGAAGGGGCCGATCCCCGCCGCCGCGAAGCGCGCCAGCGCGGCGTCGAAGTCCGGATAGACGAAGCACTGATGAACCGGGTTCCCCAGCAGCCTGCTCATATCGCTGATCCTTTCGTGCGAGTTCAGAGTTGGATGAAATGGCGTTCACGACTCGTGAGCTACCTGCACCAATATCGCCTGCGCCGATTGTCCGCGCGGCCTGATGCGCGAGGCGCGCCGAGGCGGATACTTCGGATCAAGTTGCGATGGCTGCCAGGCGCAGGGGCATCGTGCCGCCGGTCGCCCAGTCCAGCAGTTCGACCGTGTGGACGACAGGGACCCCAAGCCGCGACTCGAGCTGCGTGGCGCAGCCGACATTGCCGGTGGCGACCACATCGGGATTGCGCTGCGCGAGGCTTTCCGCCTTGCGATCGCCGAGCCGCGCCGCAAGCTCGGGCTGCATGATGTTGTAGGTGCCCGCAGAACCGCAGCAGAGATGGGCCTCTGCCGGTTCGGATACCTGGAACCCTGCCGATTCCAGCAGCGCCAGCGGCGCAGTGGTGATCTTCTGGCCGTGGCGCATCGAACAGGGCGACTGGTAGGCGACCCGCAGCGCGGGGGCACTGCGTCCACGCGGCAGGCCGCAATCGGCGAGCAGCTCGACGACGTCGCGCGCGAGTGCCGAGATCCTGGCGGCGTCCTCCGCATAGCCAGGATCGTCGCGCAGTATGAAGCCATAGTCCTTCACCGTCGTCCCGCACCCCGATGCGGTGACGACGATGGCGTCGAGGCCGCGCGCCATCTCCTTGCGCCAGGCGTCGACGTTGCGGCGCGCCGAGACCAGGCCCTCGTCGGTACGGCCAAGGTGCCAGGTCAGCGCGCCGCAGCAGCCTTCGCCTTGCGCGAAATCGACATCGAAGCCGGCGCGCGTGAGGATTGCCACGGTGGCTGCGCGGATTTCCGGGCGCAGGACCGAGTCGGCACAGCCCTGCAGGACCACGACCCGGCCTCGACGCTTCCCTTGCGCGCCGGCTGCCTTCTTCGATGCCGGCGCAGGCAGCCGGGCCGGCGCGAGACGCAGCATCGCGGCCAGGGGGCCGGCATGGGGAATGCGGTCCAGCGCGGGGCCGAGCCAGCGCGTCCAGCGGGCCATCGTCAATGCCGCGCGCATCCGGCGGGGATGGGGCAGCGTCCGGGCGAGAAGTCCACGGACCAGCCGCTCGTGCCAGGGGCGATCGTAACGCTCCTCGATATAGGCGCGGGCGTGATCGACGAGGTGCATGTAGTTCACGCCCGAAGGGCAGGTGGTCATGCACGACAGGCAGGACAGGCAACGGTCGATGTGCCGCACCACTTCGGCAGTCGGCTGCTGCTCGTTCTCGAGCATCTCCTTCATCAGGTAGATGCGGCCACGGGGGCTGTCGAGTTCGTCGCCCAGCATCAGGTAGGTCGGGCAGGTCGCAGTGCAGAAGCCGCAGTGCACGCACTTGCGGATCACGGCTTCGGAAGCGGCCATGGCCGGATCGTTCAACTGCTGCGGGGTAAACCGGGTCTGCATGGCGGCTCAGGAAAATCGGTGAGGATCGAGGATGCCGGCGGGGTCGAACGCCTGACGCAGCCGGGCCTCGAGTGCGCCGAGGGCAGGGGAGCCGGCCTTTCGGGCGGGAATGCGCGTACGGAGCTCGCCAGGCGCGCGCACCAGCATGGCGTGGCCCTGGGCGGCCAGCGCCGCACTGCGGACATCGCAGGCGGCAGGCGCGCCGATCCACAGCGCCGCGCCGGCCCAGTCGATCAGGCATCGGCCATCTTCGTCCGCGACGGATTGCGCCAGTGCGGCGGCGCGCGAGGGCGCCACCTGGGCGCGCCACAAGGTTTCCGTGCCTGCCAGCGGAGCGGCTGTCGTGACCGAGCGCCAGAAGTCCGCAGCCTCGTCCGGCGTCAGTTCCCGTGCTGCGCCGAAATCAGCCAGTTCATCGATCAGCGCGGCAAGGCGCGCGGCTACCGATTCGGCAAAGCCTTCAAGTCGCAGGGCAGTCAGCGACGGACGGCCGCCTGTCGGTGGACAATGGGCCGCGGCGGCGACTGCATTGCGCGAGCCCATTCCGGCCGCCATGGCCCGGACGGCGCGCTCGATATCGAGCCCTTCGAAAGCAAGCGTGACCGCGCACTTGGGACGCGGCAGCACTTTCAACGTCAGCTCCGTCATGATCGCGAGCTGGCCCCAGGAGCCTGCGATCGCTTTCGACAGATCGAATCCGGCCACGTTCTTCACCACCTTGCCGCCGGCGCGAAAGATCTCGCCCCGGCCCGAGACCGCCTCGAAACCCAGCAGGTGATCGCGCGCGCCGCCCGCCGAAACCCGGCGCGGCCCGGCCACCCCTGCCGCCACGATTCCCCCGATAGTGGCAATGGGCGTGGCGGCTGCGAACAGGCAGCCGTGTTCCCACGGCTCAAAGGCGAGCATCTGGCCGTTGCGGGCGAGAAGGCTCTCGATTTCCGCCAGCGGCGTCGCCGGGCGCGCGGTGAGGACCAGCTCGCTGGGCGCATAATCGATAACGCCAGTGAGATCGCCGAGCTCTACCAGGCTGGCCTGCCGGTGCGGCTTGCCGATGGCGCGCTTGCTGCCGCCGCCCACCACCTCGATGGCGCGCGCGTCGCGGACGGCATCGGCAACGAGGTCGCGGAGGTCCTCGGCGCAGTTCGGACGCAGAGGCGTGGCCATGTCAGAACCGGGGAATTGCGGGATGGGGCAGTGCACCACCGTGGACATGCAAGCGCCCGAGCTCGGCACAGCGATGCAGCCGCGGGAACACCTTGCCGGGATTCAGCCGCAAGTCGGGATCGAAGGCGCATTTGACTCGCTGCTGGTGGGCGAGGTCGATCTCGGTGAACATCTCGGGCATGAGATCGCGCTTCTCCACGCCGACCCCATGCTCCCCGGTGAGCACACCGCCGACTGCGACGCACAGTCTCAGGATGTCTGCCCCGAAGGCCTCGGCGCGGTCGAGCTGGCCGGGCTGGTTGGCATCGTAGAGGATGAGCGGGTGCAGATTGCCGTCGCCGGCGTGGAACACGTTGGCCACCCCGAGGCCATGGTGCCGGGACAGTTCGGCCATGCGTTCCAGCACCTCGCTCAACCTGCTGCGAGGGATCGTTCCATCCATGCAGTAATAGTCGGGCGCCAGCCGTCCCACGGCGGGGAAGGCCGCTTTCCGGCCGGCCCAGAAACGCAGGCGCTCCTCCTCGTTCTGCGAGATGCGCGAAGTCGTGGCACCGTGCGCTGCCGCTATGCGGGCGATCTCGCCCAGCAGCAGCTCGCACTCGACCGGCGGACCGTCGACCTCGATGATCAGCAGGGCTTCGGCATCGAGCGGGTAGCCGGCATGGACGAAGGCCTCGGCGGCCTGGGTCGCGGCCTTGTCCATCATTTCCATCCCTGCGGGAATGATGCCCTCGGCGATGATCCCGGCCACGCAATCGCCCGCGCTGCGCGTGGTGGGGAAGCCGAGCAGGATGGCGCTGGCGGCTTCCGGCGCGGGAAGGATGCGCACCGTCACTTCGGTCACCACCCCGAGCAGGCCCTCGGAGCCGATGACGAGGCCGAGCAGGTCCAGGCCTTCCGGTTCGAGATGCCTGCCGCCCAGCCGGATGACCTCGCCATCGGCCATGACCATCTCGACGCCCAGCACATTGTTCGTCGTCAGCCCGTATTTGAGGCAATGCACCCCACCCGAATTCTCCGCGACGTTGCCGCCGATGGTGCAGGCGATCTGGCTGGAGGGATCGGGAGCATAATAGAACCCCCGCTCGGCCACCGCCTGGGTCACGGCGAGATTGGTGACGCCGGGCTGCACCACGGCCACGCGGTCGACGAAGTCGATGTCGAGCACGCGGTTCATGCGAGACAGGCCCACGAGCACGGCATCGGCCAGCGGCAAGGCCCCGCCCGACAGCGAAGTGCCGGCTCCGCGCGGCACGACCTTGACGCCCTCGCGCCGGCACCAGGCGAGCACTTCGGAAACCTGCCGGGTGTTCTCCGGCAGGACGACGACCAGCGGAGGCTGGCGATAGGCGGTCAACCCATCGGATTCATAAGCCTTCAGCTCCCGCTCGTTGTCGATCACCCCATCGGGCACGAACGACCTGAGCGCAGCGGCGATCTCGGCCCGCCGCGCCATGGTGCGCTCGCAAACGGGAGGCATCGTCAACGACACGGGTTCAGGCTTCCTCGATCTCGACCGGTTCGACGGGCGCTTCGTTATGCTGTCCCGGGCCGGTCAGGAAGAAGCAAAATGCACCGATCACCGTGGTAGCTGCCGAGACGTAGAGGAACGGCACATAGCTTCCGGTCGAGGCCAGGGTGGCGCTCAGCAGCAATGCACCGATCGCCCCGCCTCCATCGAGCGCAGCTTTCACGAAGCCGAAGATCAGGCTGTAATTCGCCTGGCCGAAATGCCGCGATACCATGTAGGCCCCGACATCGCCCTCTGCCCCCTGGGCAACGCCGATGATCAGGACTCCACCCGCCATGATCCACGCAGCCAGGCCCGGGTTGGCCAGCAGGACGAAGCCGAAGGTCGGCAGCATCAGAGCAAAAAGTGCGACGATATGGGCGCCGATGCGATCGAGCGCGATGCCGAAGATCGCTCGCCCTCCGATCACGCCCATCGCGTAGAACGAGACCATCCAGGTCGACATCTGGTCGGAGACGCCGCCGGCCATCGCCACGAGCTTGATCTGCGATGCCGCGAAAACCTGCGGTATGTTGACGAGGAACATGCCGCCGACGAGGAGCATGAACGCGCGGGACTTCACGATGCCCGCCAGTTCCCCCTTGGCGAGGGCCGCGGGCGGCGCCTTGACCGGCGCGTCGTGCCTCTTGCGGCCCATCAGCGCGACGCAGGCGATCCCGCCAAGCGCCGAGACGACCGACAGCGCGAAGAAGGCCGTGCGCCAGCCTTCGGCGACGATCAGCGCCCCGAGCAACGGGGCGGCGATCGCGCCGGACATGGGCGGGCCCATCATCAGCAGCGACAGCGACGTGCCCCGCGCCCTGTCGAACCGTTCGATGATCGCGCGCGTCAGGACCAGCGAAGTGGTCATCACGCCAAGCACGTGCTGAAGGATCCACACGACGAAGAATTCGGTAAGGCTTCCCTGCATCCGGCTGAACCAGAGAAATCCCGCTGAGATGGCGAGGAACCCGACCGACACGGCCACGCGTACGCCGAACCGGTCGGTGAAGCGCCCGGCAAGCGGCGCCGTGACGAGCGAGACGATCTGCAGCGATCCCAGCAAGGCGAACTCGGCTTTCGACCAGCCGAATTCCCGGATCAGTTCGGGAGCGAACAGGCTGAGCGTGTAGTGGCCAAGGGCATTGCCGGTTGCGATGCCGATGAAGGTCGCGAGCAGGGTGACCCAGTTGACCCGGAATTCCCTCAAAAAACTCACGCGATACCTCCCGACAGGTCTCCGTTGCCGGCAGCGGCCACGGCGACCGTGCACCGCTGCCCGTTCCTCGCCAGGAAGCAGCGACGGCGCGCACGAACCTGCAGCGCTCGGCGCGTCAGGCCGGACGTGCCTAGCCTGTCAGGCCTATCAGGTCAATTTATTTGACCAAATCGCGCGCTTTGCCTAGGCGCATATCTTCTGGCAGTCGCAAGCCGCAGCCCGCCCGAATGCGAGCTCGGGCGAATTGCGCCCCGGTAGTGAAATGGAGCAGACGGTGCTTGGACAAGGCGTATGGTGGGAAGAGCCATACCGAATCGTGCAGACGAACCTCCGGCTGATCGATGCGAGCCTCGATCCCGGCGCGCTGGCCTGCCGCGTGCGCGCGTTCGGGGCGAGCGTCATCACGTTCAATGTCGGCGGCATTTATGCCTTCTATCCTACCGAGCTTCCGCTCCACGCGCGCAACCCCCATCTGGCCGGGGACCTGACCGGCGAGATGCTGGCGGCGGCGCATGGCGAGGGGTTACGCATGATCGGCCGCTTCGACCTGTCGAAGGGCACGCGCGTCGCCTACGAAGCCCATCCGGAATGGTTCGTCCACAATGCCGCTGGCGAGCCGCAGGAATACAACGGCACCTACCAGGCCTGCGTCAACGGTGGCTGGGCCGGCGACTATGCGCTGCGCATCCTGCGCGAAGGGCTGGAGCGCTATGACCTAGACGGCGTGTTCTTCAACATGACCGGCTACCAGCCGGTCGACTACAGCGGGCGGCATCGCGGGATGTGCCATTGCGCCAATTGCAAGGCCGCATTTGCCGACATGTTCGCGCGCGACCTGCCTGAGCGCGAGGATTTTTCCGATCCGGCCTTTGCCGACTACCTGCTGTTCAAGCGCCGCACCAGCAAGGCGGCCGCGCGGCGCATCTACGAGACGGTAAAGGCCCTGCGGCCGAGGACCGGCGTGATGGGCAACGGCCGCGGCAGCTTCGATTTCATGCGGCTCGAGATTCAGCGCGAAGTGAGCCGCCCGGCGCCCGAATGGCCGCACCAGCCCGGCGAACTGGCGCGCTGGGGCGCGGCGATCGGACGCGGCAAGGCCTATTCCTGCGCCTCGACCAACTTCCTCGACTTCCCCTGGCGCTACGCCTCGGAGACGCCGCACAACCACCTGCTGCGCTTTGGCCAGACGATCGCCAACGGCGGGCAAATCGACTTTTACCTGCTTGGCCTGTTGGATCAACCGAACAGCGCGCCGCTGCAGCCGGTCAGCGACTTCCTCCACTGGCATGCGGCGCATGGCGAACACCTGACCGGCACCCGCTCGCTGGCCCGGGTCGCGCTATACCATTCGAATGCGTCCGAGGTTCACGCTGGCGCGACCCGGACGGGCAAGGAGCGCAAGAATGCCTTCCGCGGCGCCTATCGCCTGCTGCTGGAAGGGCGCGTGCCTTTCGACTTCGTCAGCGACGAGCGCATGGCAGACGAGGATGCCGCGGAGTTACTGGCAGCATATGACGTCATTGTCCTGTCCGATGCGGCCTGCCTGAGCGATCGTGAGGCGGATCTTCTCGATGCGTTCGTCGAGCAGGGCGGAACGATCATCGCAACCGGCGAAGCGGGGCTCTATGACGAGCGGGGCCGGCCACGTCCGGGATATGCGCTGGAATGCCTGCCGGTGTCGCGCCTTGTCGAGGCGGAAAGCGGTCTCGAGACTTCGGTCATGGTCGCTCCGGACGAACTGGCTTTCCCGGAAACGCGCTTGCTGCACCTGGACGGCTGGTTCTTCCATGCCGAGGCCAAGCCCGATGCAGAAGCGAGCCTGACCCTTCTGCCGACGCCAAACTATGGCCCGCCCGAGCTGTGCTTCGTCGAGGCGCCTGCGGGCCGCGTCCCTGCCGTCCTGTCTCGCCGCCATGGCAAAGGCCGGGCGATCTACCTTCCCTGGCTGCCCGAATGGCTCTATTTCCGCGACGGCATGCCCGAGCATCGCGAGCTCATGCTGCAGTTGATCGGGCAGGCGTCGCAGCCGCTGGTCCGGGTCGAAGGCGCCGGGCCGGTCGAGGTCACGGTCCGCCGGAAGCCCGGCGCTGGGGGTGAGCTTGTCGTCCATCTCGTCAACTACGCAGGCCAGCGGCAGAGCGCCTACGAGGAGCCCCCGGCGCTCCACGGCCTGCGCCTCGGCGTCCGTGCCGATGTCGGGCAGGGCCGCGCGCTGGTCGGCGGGGGCGCGGTGAAGCCGGGCGCGCGCGACGCGCAGGGATATGCCTGGCTGGAGGTGCCCGCCGTGAAGCATTTCGAAGCGATCCTCCTGCAAATGGCCGAGGCCTGAGGCGACATGGGATTGCCCGGACATACCGTCCTCACGACGCTGCAGTACGAAGGCGCGCACTGGCGGCGGCTCTGTGAGGCACTGGCAGGCGCAGAGATCCTCCGGTTCGATGGCCCGGATGCGACGGGCTTCGACGCGGCGCTGGCGCGCAGCGATGTCGCGATCCTGGCGAAGGACCCCGACGCGCGCTTTTTCGCGGCGCCGCGCCTGCAGTGGATCCACGTCGATCACGCCGGACTGGACAAGGCGGCGCGGCCCGAAGCCTTCCGCGAGGGTCTGGCCGTCACCGGGTCGGCTGGACGTTCGGCACCCGTGCTGGCCGAGCACGCGCTGTTCTTCGCACTGTCGCTGGCCTATAATTCACCCGCCTTCCTGGCAGCGCAGCAGGCGCGCCGATGGGGCGTGCCGGGGCAGGAGAATCTGCGGGGCCTGTTCGGGCGGACCATGGGCATCGTCGGCTTCGGCCATACCGGCAGTGAACTGGCGACGCGTGCACGGGCACTGGGGATGCGGGTGCTGGCCTATCGCCGCAAGGATGGCCCGGTGCCTGCCGAGGTCGACCGGATGTTCAGCGCGGATGCCGGGGACAGCCTCGACGCCTTGCTCGAGCAAAGCGATTTCGTCGTGCTCGCGCTCGGCCTTTCGGAGGCCACCTGGCACCTGATCGGTGCACGCGAGCTCGATCTCATCGGGCCGAAGGGCTATCTCATCAACATGGCGCGCGGCCCTATCGTCGACGAGGCCGCGCTGGTGCCGGCCTTGGCGGAAGGCCGGATCGCCGGTGCGGGACTGGACACCTTCGAGATCGAGCCGCTGCCTGGAGAAAGCCCGCTGTGGGCCATGCCCAATGTCATCATCACCCCGCACGTCACTCCGGCAGTGCCGGATCGCACGGCACGGTCGCTGGACATCATTTGCGAGAACATCCGCCGCTTTGCCGTCGGCGAGCCGCTGCTCAACCGGCTCACTCGCCAGGATGTCTACAACCGCCCTTCCGGCAGGGCCTGAGCTTCAGGACTTCGGTCCGCGCTTTCGCGGCGAGGCGAGCAATTCGTTGCGGGCGATGCGGCGCATCGATTCCTCGAGCCGTTCCTCCTCATCGTGTATCTCGCGCTGGGTCTGCATGGCGGACACCATGTGGCGCTGCGCCGCATCGCGGGCAGCCACCGCGTCGCGCGCCATGATCGCCTCGTAGATCGCCCGGTGCTCGGCTAGCTGTCCGTCGGGTTCGCGTCGATGCTCGTAGAGGTTCTTGCGATTCAGCTGCACGTTCGAGCGCAGGATGGTTTCCAGGCTGCGCATGACCTGCAGCAGCATGACGTTGTGCGATGCGCCGTAGATGGCGAAATGGAAATCGGCATCCGACTTCGCGATCGCATCGACATCGTTCTTCTGGTGGGCGGCCTCCATCGCTTCCATAGCCTGGGTGATGGCTTCACGGTCGAGCGAGGAAGCCCGCTCCGCCGCGAGCGCCGCCGAAGATGCCTCGACCACCGAGCGGAACTCCATGCAATCGAAGCGGCCGCGCGGCTGTTCGAACAGCAGCAGCAGGGGATCGCGGAGCGATTGCCCGATCTTCTCGCTGATGTAGCAGGCTCCGTTGCTGTCGGTCGTGACCAGGCCGCGCTCGATCAGAATATCGAGCGCATCGCGCAGCGAGGGCCGCGAGACATCGAGCTTGGCCGACAGGTCGCGTTCCGAAAGCAGGCGCTCGCCGGGCGGCAGCGTCCCCTCGAGGATCAGCTCCTCGATGTACTGCGCGACAGAATCGGCGAGCTTCGCTGGCCTAACCGACATCTTGGTCATTTGATTTTCCCATCACCAGACCGTGTCCATATGGCTGGCAATGCGGGTTTAGGGAAGATCAACCCAGTTTGCAGTCGCTCATCAGTTCGATCGCCCGGACCATGGCCGAATGATCTAGATCGGCACCGCCATGCGCCACGCAGGTGCTGAACATCTGCTGGGCAATGGCGGTGTTGGGCAGCGACAGGCCGAGCGCGCGAGCGCTGGAAAGCGCGAGGTTGAGGTCCTTCTGGTGCAGGCCGATGCGGAAGCCGGGCTGGAAGCTGCGCGTGATCATGCGCTCGGCATGAACCTCGAGGATCCGCGACGATGCGAAACCGCCCAGCAGCGCTTCCCGGACCTTGGCAGGATCGGCACCGGCCTTGGCCGCGAAGACCAGCGCTTCTGCGACTGCCTCGATGTTGAGGGCGACGATGATCTGGTTGGCTACCTTGGCGACCTGTCCATCGCCGATGCCGCCGACATGGGTGATGTTCTTGCCCATCAGCTGGAGCAGCGGCAGCACGCGCTCGAACACCGGAGCTTCGGCCCCGCACATGATGGTCAGCGCCGCATTCTTCGCGCCGATCTCACCGCCGGAAACCGGGGCATCGACATAGTCGCACCCGACCTCGGCAATCCGCCGGGCGAAGTTGCGCGTGGCGATCGGATCGATCGAGCTCATGTCGATCACCGTCGTGCCGGCCGCAAGCCCCTCGGCCACGCCGCCGGCGGCAAACAGGACCTTCTCGACGTCCGGAGTGTCGGGCAGCATGAGAACGACCACGTCCGCCTGTTCCGCGACTTCGCGGGGCGAGCCGCAAACGACCAGTCCGCTCTCAACCAGCGCGGCGGGCGGCGCGGTGCGGTGCGTGACGGTCGCGATGCGATGCCCGGCCGCAGCCAGGTGTCCCGCCATCGGGGCGCCCATGATGCCCAGGCCGATAAAACCGATATTCATGCAAGACTCCTGAAGGATAGCTACCTTCCCCCTTGCCGGGGGAGGATGAGGATGGCCCGGAAATCGTTCACGTTGGTGCGGGTCGGCCCCGTTACGACCAGATCGTCCAGGCGTTCGAAGAAGGTGCCGCTGTCGTGCTCTGCAAGGCAGGTTTCCGGCTCAAGGCCAGCCATCCTGGCCCGGCGCAGCGTTTCAGGTCCGCAGATCGCCCCGGCGGCACCGAGGCTGGCCCCGTCTTCGCCGTCGGTATCTGCCGCAATAGCCCACACGTCTTGGCGGCCATCGAGAGCGCAGGCCAGGGCCAGCGTGAACTCCGTATTCCGGCCGCCGCGACCGGCCTTGCCGGTGCCGATCGTGACGGTCGTTTCGCCACCGGACAGCAGGACCGTAGGGCGATCGACCTCCGTCGTCATGGCCGCCATGGAACGCGCGACATCCCGGCTTTCGCCTTCGAGTGCGTCGCCCAGGACCTCGGCGGCCAAGCCCAGGCTTCGTGCTTTCGCTGCGGCCGCTGCCAGCGCCATGGCCGGCGTGGCAATGAGCGTGATCGGAGCGGCATTATCGAGCACCCGGCACGCGCCTGGCTTCCGAAGGCGATTGCGGACGCTTTCGGGCAGGGCGGGCCCCAGCTTGTCGACGACAGCCATGAGGTCCAGCGCTGCATCCGGGTCCGCAGCCGTAGGACCGGAAGCGATCGTGCGCGCGTCATCGCCGGGGATGTCGCTTATCGCCAGCGTGACGACGCGCGCCGGAAAGGCGGCCGCCGCGAGCTGGCCGCCCTTGATGCCGGAAATCCGCCGACGGACCGCGTTCATCGTGCGTATGTCGAGCCCAGAGGACAGCAGCAGCCGGTTGGTGGCTTGCTTGTCGGCCAGGCTGACGCCCGGTGCGGGCAGGCACATGGCCGCCGAGCCGCCGCCGGAGATCAGCGCAAGCACCATGTCCTCCGGGCCAAGGTCGCCCACGCAGTCGAGGATGGCCTGTGCCGCAGCCACGGAGCTTTCGTCCGGCACAGGATGCCCCGCCTCGCAGATGCGGACGTACCGGCAGGTGCCGCCGTAGCCATAGGGGGCAACGACGACCCCCGAAAGCGGGACATCCGGCCAGGCGGCTTCCACCGCCGCCGCCATCGAGGCTGCAGCCTTGCCGGCACCGACCACGACGCAGCGTCCCTTGGGCCGCGGAGGCAGGTGTCGCGCCAGGACGACGAGCGGATTGGCCGAGCCTATCGCCGCATCCAGCAGGCTACGCAGCAATGCCGCCGGGGCGAGCTTGTCAGCCTCGGCATGGCGGGCAGGAATCCGATCTTCCGGCGGAGGAAAGCCGAATCTGCCTTTCTGCGCATTCTGGGAAGAATCCATGCCTACCTCTTCAGCCTGACCGACCCGAGCGCTGTAGGGACGCGGCGATCACGGAGTGCTTCCACGACGCGGGCATTATCGCTTCGAGCCGATCGGCAGCTTGAGGAGGAACAGCCCATGTCCCGAGCCTGCTATATCGGTGGTCCATCCCTCCTGGAAGGCGATCGACGCCCCATCGGGGCTCACTACCGGGTTCGTGGCCTTGTAGCCGGGCAAGTCGCCGAAGCGGGTGATCCGCGCGAAATCGCTGCTCTGCGGTTGAAGCCTGAGCTTCCAGATGTCGAGAGTCTTGGAGCCCCGCGGCTTGTTCTGGCCACGGTCGGATTCGACAAGGACATGCTGACCGTCCGGAAAGATTCCTTCGGCCTCGTTGTACTCCTCCTCGAGCTGGCGGTAGGTGGTCCGCCGGCCGGTCGCGAGGTCGACGCCGAAGACGTCGGCCAGACGGACAGTCGCAGTGTCGCGGTAGACAATGTAGATCAGCTCTCGATCGCCGTCG
Organism: Pseudomonadota bacterium; assembly: GCA_963205265.1. Lineage (GTDB taxonomy): Bacteria > Pseudomonadota > Alphaproteobacteria > Sphingomonadales > Sphingomonadaceae > Novosphingobium. Next base: position 16,828 of record CAUJJI010000046.1, on the reverse strand, counting down.
CGGAAGTCCTGGGCCTCCATGCGGCAGCCCTTGCCCTTTATCCTCACGACTTCGCGCTTGTTGGCAATCTGCGGCCCGGCCGTACCGGTAGCGATGTCGCCCACGTAGATCGCGCATTCTCCCTCTGGCAGGGCATCGGGCGAGGTGCGGAAGTCGTTGGCCCAGGCGATCCGCAGCGACCGGCGCGAGATGGCGACGCCTTCCGACACCTTCTGGCCGAGCGGGACCGGGAGCGCGCTCAGGTCGGATTTCAGGAGCCAGAATTCCTGATCGTAGTACCGCGTGCGGTCCAGGTCGGTGAAGTCCCGCGCGCCAATCAGAAGGTAATCCCCGTTGGGCAGGAACTGCACGCGCAGGAAGCCGGCATGGGGATAGTGCGTGAGCAGGCGGATGCGCCGCGTGGCAAGATCGATCTCATAGGCGTCGCCGAAGCTCTTCTCCATGAAGGCGATGCGCTTGCCGTCTGGCGACCAGGACGGTCTCTCGCCAAAGGACGTCAGCCGCTGGTAATCGGCAGAGAGCGTCGCTTCGATGTTGCCGGACGGCGCGACCATGGTCGGGATCGCGGGCTGGGCGATAGCGGCCGAGCCAGAGAGCCAGCCGGTGGCGATGAAGGCAAGGATGCGCCTCACGAGGTTGGTTCCCGCTTGCGGCAGCCGGGATGTCCAGCCTTCGGCAATGCAATGAAGGTATTGGCGAGCGCAGGCAGCGCCACATTGCCGTCGGGCATTCGGACCGGGCGCATGGCCGGCAGGCGATCGTCGGCCGATAGGGCAAGCGCCTGCCCGTTGAGCAGTACGGTGCGGCTCAGGGGCTCCGGTGCGGTGAGGACATAGGCTTCGGCGCGGCCGTGAACGCGCAACTGCTTCGGCTTGTCTTCCAGATTGAGAGCAAGCACCGCGACGCCTCCCGGCACCCCGCGCAGGCAGTGGGCGTAAAGGTGCAGGCCTTGGCGCTGCGGGCCGGCATCGAGCACGCGCGTGCCCATCAGTCGCCGCCACAGCACTGCCGCCCAGTAGCTGGCGTTGGGCTGGAAGGTCTTTTCGTCGATCACTCCGTTGCTGCCGCTGATGAGCGCATGGGTGAAGATCGCGTCGAGCCCCTGCTTCGCCAGTCGCGCGTGGGTATCGAGGTAGCGCGCCATGTCGAGGAAGGTCTGCTGCCACTGCAGGCCGCCGCACGCGGCCCCACCGGTTTCGGTCAGCCAGATCGGCGCACCCGGGGCATGGGCGTCGCGCAGGGCCTTGATCGACTGGAACTGGCGGTCGGGCCGGGCGAGGAATTCGGGGTCCAGCGCCTTGTCGGCGGTGATGCTCTGCGGCGAAGTGGCCGGGGCGCAGCGCTGCGAGAGCACCGGATAGAAGTGGTAGGAGAAGATGCCGAACCGGGGCTTGGGCTCGGCCTTTGCATAGTCTTCGGGGGTAGGCTTCATGATCGATTCGACGCCCGGAATTCCCAGTGTCGCATTGCCTGGTCCAGCTAGCTTCACCTGCGGCGCCGCCTGCGCCATGAAGCCCGCGAAAGTGGCATAGTCACGTCCGTACTGCTCGACGCTGTAGCCTTTGGGCAGTTCCGGATATTCGGGGGCATTGGGCTCGTTGTAGAGCTCGGCAGCGTAGATGGCGCCTCCGATCGAACGCGTGAAAGCCATCCACGGCGCGGCGACGCGCGTCGTCCAGTTGTGGTGGGCATCGCGCACGCCGTGCGAGATGGTGAAAGAGGTCACGACCTTGGCATTCACCGCCGCGGCAAAGTCCAGCGCCTCGCGCCAGCGCTGGCGGGTGAGCACGACCTTGAAGCCGGGCGGTGGCGCGGTTGCCGCACCGTCGTCGTCCTGGAACCAGACGTTGTTCGCTGTCGTGCCGCTGTAGCGGAGGTAGAACGGGGCGAGTGCCGAAGTCAGATTACGCAGCCGCCGGTTGGTCAGGTCGGTCGGCGCGCGCGCCTCTCGCACGTCGGCGATCGACTTGCCGGGCTGGCCGCCAAGCGCATCGAACGACTTCCACGTCTCGCCGCCGGTCAGGTGGGAAAAGCCGATCTGGTAGGACTGGAAGCGCTCGTCCATCGTACGCACGTAGGGCATTGCCTTGGCGCGAATGACGATACTTTCGTCGGGCGGGCTGGCCTTGATGACTGCTGCCGGCACGGCGAGGAGCGCGGTAGCGGCCATGAGCCTGGCAAGAATGCTGTTCATGCTGTCGGTCCACTTATCTGTTTGAAGGGGTGTTGTCTGCCGGTTCCAGCACGACAGGCTGAAGGGCGGCGGGTGCAAGAGCGACGGCTAGGGTGCGGTCGCGCGCCGGCGAGGTGTTGTGTCCGATATGACTTGCAGGTTGGCCGTATGCGAGGTGGCCCGGCATTATCTCACCTTGTTGTCGATCCGGTACATGTGCTGGCGCAGAACCTTGCAGGACCCGCGCGCAAGGCGCTGCGAAGATCGCGGCGCCCGGGCCCGGCATTAGCTGAGTGGTAAAATAAACATACCACTTCGCGCATGGGTTGGAAAGCGTGAAGGTGACAGTCGCCGTCTTTTTGGTTTGGAAAGCTGGGCCACGATGCGGACACCGCGGATTCGACCCGATCGCGAGCATAGGCCCGCCCGAAATCTGCGCTTGTACTCGCGCACCGAGCCCCTTTTGCGACCAGTTTGCCCCTTGGTGGTAAAGACTGTTTTCCACAGGACGATGATCGTACAGGCGAGCGGTGACTCTCGCCCGGCGATCTCAGCCGGTTGCCGCCCACCTTGCCGCCTACGAGCACCGTGGCTTCGTGCAGTTCGGCACTGCCGATTGCTTACTTGTTCGCCGATGGCAGCGGCTCGAGCGTGACAAGCTGCAATGCATTCGGCGTCAGTTCAACCGTGACCTTATGCGGGACACGCGGCCGGATCCGCTTTTCGGACACCATTTGCAGGTTCGCCGCTTCGGGGTTCGACCAGTAGTTGCTCACCTTGTCGTCGATCCGGAACATGCGCTGGCGCAAGGGCTTGCCGCGCAGTTCCTGCGGCAGACGACCGATGTCGATGGTCACGCGGTAGGGCTGGTAGCCGGTTTGCTGGTAGTTCCAGACCACGATTGCTGCGCCCGTGCCGTCCCTCGTGGCGATGGCATAGACGCCCTTGCCTGCCTGGAGCGCGGACGATGTCGCGGCGACCCGTTCTGCCTTCAGCTTCGAAAACATCAGCATCTGATTGCCGTAGGGCGAGAAGGTGCGCGTCTGGATGGTCTTCCGGTCTGCCCCGCCGCGCGTGATCAGCTGGTCCTTGCGTTCCTCGCTGGCGTGTCGCAACGCCCAGTTGAAGGGAATGTCCTTCGGGTTCTCCAGATACCAGTACATGTAGGAAGCCATGGTCGCGGCCTGCCGCAGGTAATCCGGCCGCGCGTCGAGCTTGTTGTCGTAGGACGGTCCCGGATAGCCGCCCGTTTCGGTGATGAAGCTGGGAATGTTCACGTCCAGGCCACGGCGGCGCAGCTCCTCGTCGGTACGCGCGCGCTGCTCGGCAAGCTCGCTCGGATTGTTCCGGAGTGGTTGGTATTCGCTGCAGTTCCTTTGGTTCTTGAAGAAGCCGTAAGCGTGGTACGAGAGGAAATCGAGCCGCTTGGCCGGATCGGGATCGGCGGCATAGGCATCGAGGAACTTCGGAATCCAGCCGACATTGTTCGGCCCCGACGGCGCCCAGGGGCTGCCGCATGAGCCCGTGACCGGGCCTCCGATGAGCAGCGGCTTGGCGGGCGAAAGCTCGCGGTTCACCTCGTTGAGGACCTGATAATAGACCCGGTAGTAATCATACAGGCGCTCGGGCGACATGTACTGGCGCAGGTTGTGATCCGGCTCGTTGAACGGCTCGATATAACGGATCTGCGGATGCCGCTCCTTGATGGCGCGAAGGATGGTCTTGATCGGCGCGCGGATCTGTTCCGGCGTGCGACCCAGCTTCCCCATCGATGCGCGGGTATCCAGAACGACGAGAAGTTCATCCGACATCCGGCTGACGTCGGCAAGATAGTCGTCGATTCCCTCCCAGTTGTAGGTTCCCTTCTCGAAGTCGTAGATGTCCTCGACGATGATCCAGGTGCGGTAGATCGCTCCGTGCAGACCCTGTTCGTTGTAGAACTGCACGTCGGCATCGCGCTGGTCGACAAAGCGGAAAGCGCGGGTGAGGTTGTTGTAGCGTTCGGTCCGCAGGAGGGTTCCGCGAGACGTTCCGAAGTCGACCGTCACGGTTGCCGGCCGCATCGGGGCAGGGGCAGCGGGCACGGATTCGGCCGCCATGCCTCCTCCCGTTTCGTCTAGGGGCTGGCCCCGAACGGGAGCGGCCAGCCACACCAGGGCACTCGCCAACGCGATCGAGCAGGCGTGATTGAAGGCGTTCATTCTGTCGTCCTTTCCAATTGCACTCCACCCGGGAAACTCAGGTCAGCCTGTCTTCCTTCCCGACCAATCGCGGACGGGTGGCATCAAGATCATGAGAAGGCCGCCGACGACGCAGCCGATCGACCCGGCGATCAGGAATGGCCCGTAGCCGCCCGATCGGTCATAAGTCGCGCCCGCCAGCAGCGGGCCAACGCCCGATGCCAGCGACATCAGTGCGGACATGAAGCCATAGATCGCTCCGAAATTGCGCATTCCCGCATAGCCCGCCGTGAGATAGCCGGTGATGTGGGTCTTGGTGCCGGCCGCATAGCCATTGATCAGCAGGGCGATAACGATGAGCACAGGTGAAGCGATGCCGTCGATCAGCAAGGCAAAGGCGGCGGCCGCTGCCCCGAGCGTGATGCCGCCGACCAGATTGGGGCGGAAGCGGTCGAGCAGGTAGCCGGTGACCAGCTTTCCGATGATGCCGGCTATGCCGGACAGCGCGGTGAGCAGTGCGGCCTTCTCGCGGCTGACGCCGGCCTCCGTCAGGATCGGGAAGAGGTGGATGGTCAGGCCCATGGTCAGCGCCATGATGAGGAAGTTGGAGAACGCCAGCTGCCACAGCGCGCGGTCGCGCAAGGCCTCGCCAACGCTCAGACCCTCGGATGGAGGCGGCGGAGCCTGGGTGCTTTCCGTGACGTTCAGACCTGCCCTTCGGGCTTCGTGCAGGAACAGCCAGGCGAGCAACAGTGTGATCGCGCCCCAGCCGACGCCGAGCAGGATGAAGGCCAGTCGCCAGCCGAACTCCGTGATCAGCAGGTTGCCGAGCGGTGGCACGACCGACTGGGCAACTGCCGTGCCCGACAGCGTCAGACCCAGCGCGAGCCCTCGCGACCGGTCGAAAGTGCCGACTACGGCCGCTGTCCAGATTGTCGACTTGATCGAGACCGAGACAATCCCGAAGACGAACCACAGCGCGATCCATTGCCATGTCTCGCCATTTAGCAGGCTGAAGGCGCTGATCGCCGCCATCGTCGCGACGATGCCGGGCAGGGCGAGGCGGCGCGAGCCGTAGCGGTCGATCAGGACGCCGAAGAACGGACCTAGGATCGCGGTCATGACCGTGGCGATCGACGGGCCGCTCGACAGCAGGGTTCGGCTCCAGCCGAACTCCTCGCCCAATGGCTGCATGAACAGGCCGGTACCGGCCATCATCACCGAAAAGAACGAGAAGCCGAAGGAGGCGGCAAGTACCAGCTTCCAGCCGGCGCGAAATTCCCCGTCGGATGGCCCCGCACCGCTTTTCATGACTGGCTCGGACTTGTGGCGTTCCCGGCCGCCGCGAGGAGAAAGCCCTCGGCGGCATGGGCCAGCCGGACTGCCGCCGGGTGGGCTGCTCCCAGTACCTCGCCCAGCAGTCCTATGTCCTTTTTCAGGAGAGCGCCTCCATGTCTGAACCCGGCTGGACTTTCCATGCGGCCGCGCACCTCGAAGGCAAAGCTCCGCCCGCTGCTGGCCTTGATCAGTTCGACGAGGCTGTCCCGGTCGATGCCCAGGGTTTCGCCTGCGGCGATCGCCGCGTCGGCGAGCCCGAGGTTCGCGACGAAGAGGGAGTTGTTGATCAGCTTCACATATTGGCCCGCCCCGACCTCGCCGAGATGGACGATCAGCCCTGCGAAGGTTGCGAACACGGGGCGGGCGAGGTCCAGCACTTGCGGTTCGCCGCCGACCATGACTGTCAGTTGGCCTGCCTCCGCTGCCGGCGAGCCGCCGCTGACCGGCGCATCGAGAACGTGGATGCCCCGTTCCGCAGCCTGGGCCGCGACGGCGCGGCAGGTGTCCGGGTGGATGGTCGAATGGATTGCCAGCACTGCGCCCGGTCGCATGACCGGCAGCAGGCGAGCGGCCATCTCGCGCACGTCGTCGTCGTTGACGACGCAAAGTCCGACGTGTCCGGCCTGGGCCCCCAGTTCCTCGACCGTTGCGGCATAGCGCGCGGCACTGTCGCGGTATGGCTCCAGGCTGGCCTCTCGCCGCGCCCAAAGCAGGGTGTCGTAACCGGCCTCGATCATCCGTCGTGCCATCGGCGCACCCTGGCTGCCGAGCCCGATGAATCCGCAGGTTACCGACTTGGCGGCCAGCGTCATTCCAGTTCTCCTCGCGTTTTGCTCGCAGCGACTTCCGAGCGCCCGTGATCGGCCACCGGAACGTCGCCGCTGTCGGCACCCGTCGCCAGGACGACTTTCCCGGGTCGATCGAACATCCCGCGAGTCATTTCCCGGTGCCGCGCGCCACGGGGTGGACCTTCAGATAGTCGGAAAAGTAGGGCACCATGTCTTCGCGGGTGAGGCCCCAGTCTTCGAACGAGTAGACATGCCGGCCATGCTTGTTCTGCGGATTGCCCGCCAGCCAGCCGCGCATGCCGGCTTCGCTGTCGGCGGTCCACGGATCGCCCAGCCAGTCATAGACGCGGCGCATTTCGGCGAGCGGATCGGCCAGAAGGGTATCGTAGTACAGGTGATAGAAATCGGCCGGACGTTCCTGGCTGACTTCCAGCGGGCGCGACAGATGCAGCGCGAACTGGAGCGGGAAGTGCCGCCGCATGTAATCGGCCCCCGCATCGATCTCGGAGAACGGCCGCGAAGCGCCGCGCATGCCGAATGCAGAGGCAGCAGCGGCGTAAGGATCGCGGTGTGTCCAGATCACGCGCGCGTCGGGGAAAGTCTTGAAGATCTGGCGCACGAACAGCGAATCCGAAGGCATCTTCAGAACCCATCGCCCCGGATTGGTCGACTGCAGGATCTGGAGTGCCCGCTTGCGGTGGGCGAAGGCGGATTGCATGTCGGTGAACAGCAGCCAGTCGTGGTAGGTCGGCGTCGTCGCCACCACGGCCAGCATCAGCGACCGGAAATCCTGCGCGACAAGGTGGACGCATTCGGTCGGGCTGTCGCCGGGTTCGAAATGGGCCGCAGCGACCTTGGCCGCAGCTTTCAGTATGGCCTCGTCCTTGGCCACTTCGGCCAGGCACCGGGGATCGCTTCTGAGAGCGCCAGGCGCGGCCGGCGGCGCCAGGTTGTAGGCTTCCCAGCGCAGCATCGAGCGGACAGCGGGGTCGGACTCCAACAGATAGCTGACCATCGTCGTGCCGGTGCGCGGCATGCCGAGAATGAAGACCGGCCGTTCGACCGGAGTCTCGGCCAGATCTGGATGGCGGCGATGCCAATCGTCCACCACCATGCGCGAGGCCAGGCAATCGACGTAGCGGCTCCGAACGCTTGACCAACCGCGCTCGGTCAGCCGGCTCTCGCGGGCATGGTCGTGCAGCAGGATCTCGAGCCCTTCGCGCCAGGAGTCGCTGTCCGGATCGGGCAATCCGCCGGTCTTGGCACGCGCGCCAGCAACGACGTGTTCGAGAGTCAGGGTCATCACGCTTCCGATGCAGGAAATTGGTCAGGCAAATGTGGCAAGCATCGCCAGCCGGCCCGATGTGCGCAAGTCACACTGATAGCGGACAGGCGTCATTATATCTCGGATAGGCCATGATTGTCCGGTCATGGCCAAGGCCTGATGGAGCGAACTTGCCAGGCGGCGAAGCGCGCAGGCAAACTCGCCACGATCGATGAGGATACCGGGTGGCCGCCATGAAAGACCTGTCAGACAAGAACCTGCGCACTGCCCAGATGGTCCGTTCGGGGCAGCAGCAGACAGCCGCTATCGACCGCGGCGACGGCATCTGGGAAAGCCGGGGCATCGGCAATTCCTATCTGGTTACGACGGCCGGGGGCGATGTCCTGGTCAACGCGGGGACACTTGCCGATGCTCGGCGGGGCAAGGGGCTGTTCGCTGCGGTATCCGCCAATCCGGTGCGGAAGATCGTGCTGACGCAGAGCCATGCGAACCAGTACGGCGGGCTGGAAGTCTACAAGACCCCCGAAAACGAAGTGATCGCCCACCGGCTCTATCCTGCCGAGCGGGCCGATGCCGAGGCGCTTTCCGCCCATTACCGCCGGGGATCTCGCCGGATATTCGGAGCCATTACCGGTCGTACGGAGGACATGGTTCCGACGGTCGAGGTCACCCCCGACCGGCTTGTCGGCGACGAGGGCCATGCCTTCGAACTGGGTGAGCGGCGCTTCGAACTGATCTGGACGCCGGGGGGCGAGACGCGTTCGGCGCTGATCGTCTGGCTGCCGCAGGATCGCGTCGCCATCGTCGGCAACCTGTTCGGCCCGCTGTTCGGCAACCAGCCCAATCTCAATACCTTGCGCGGGGATAAGCCACGGTCTGCGATGGAGTTCGTCGCTTCGGTGCGCCGTCTTCGCGATCTTGCTCCCGTCCGCATCCTCACCGGCCATGAAGTGATCGAGGGCGAGGAGCACATCCGGGCCGAGACCGGACGGATCGCCGATTCCGTGCAGTGGGTCCACGACCGGACGATCGAGGGCATGAACGCGGGAACGGATCTGCGCAGCCTGATGCGCGAGATCCGGACCCCGCCGGAGCTGACGCTTACCGAAGAGTACGGCAAGCTCGCCTGGAACGTCCGCGCGATCTGGCACGAATATACCGGCTGGTTCGATCCCGCCCGGGGCACCACGGAGCTTTATGGCGTGCCTTCCGCCGGCGTCGCCCCGGCCCTGGCCGAACTGGCCGGCGGGGCGGAGCGCATCGCCGAGCTGGCCAGTCGCTTCGTGCAGCGTGGCGAGCCGCTCGAGGCATTGCACTTGCTCGATATTGCGCTGGCCGCTGATGGCGCTTCGCTGGCAGCCCGGCAAGTGAAGCGGGATGCGCTGCTGCTGCTCGATCATCAGACCGGCGGGAGCAACCTGTGGGAGCGCCGGTGGATCGCGTCGGAAATCGAGCTCCTGGGCCTGGATTGACAGCCGGGCAGCGAGCATCACTGGCCTGTCCTCCGACGATTATGGAACAGGCCATGTGTCCGACTGCCGAAATTTGCTATACTGCAGCCTGTCCTATGAGGTGACCGGACCATGGCAGCGGACATTGGCCGTTCTTCGACTTCGTGGGTGCTGGTCGACAAGGGCAGAGAGCGGGACAAGCGCTTTGAAATCGATGCCGAACTGGCTCTTTCGAAAGCCCATGTGATTCTCGCTCGCCTCTATCATGCGGGACCCGACCGCAACGTCTTTCGCCGGGAAAACGTTTACTGGATCGACCTGTGCCTGACGCCGCGCCGGCCCAATGCCCTGGCGCGCTACTGCGAGCACTGGAGTGCGTCGCGCTTCGTGCAGATGGGGTCGCTCGTTGCCTTCCCGCCACGCAAGCAGCTCGAACTGCGCAGTGCCGGCGGGCGGCATGCCTCGCTGATCTGCGAACTCCAGGCAGATGCGGTCGAGCAGTGGTTTCCGCCGGACTTCGCCTGGACCGAACGTCGCCTCGACGCTGCGCTGCACGTGGGAAGCGAGGCGATCCAGCAGCTGATGATGCGCCTCAGCCAAGAGCTGAGAAATCCCCAGCGCGGCAGCCGGGAATTGAGCGAGGCCATTGTCGATCAGATTGCCATTGAACTGGCAAGATTCCTGGTCGCGACCAACGAGCCGGACACCAAGGGTGGACTTGCCAGCTGGCGCCTGCGCGCCATCGACGAACGAATTTCCGATCCCACGGGGACTTACCCCACTGCCGCTGAACTCGCCGCTTTGTGCCGCCTCTCCATCCGCCAGTTCAGCCGGGCCTTCAGGACGACGAGAGGCTGCACGGTGAGCTATTACCTCGCCCAGTCGCGGATCGAGTCTGCCAAGCGCCGGCTTTACACCAACCAGCCGATAGCGGAGATCGCATCGGCCCTGGGCTTTTCGACGCAATCGAGCTTCACGGCTGCCTTTCGGCGTGCCACCGGCACGACACCCGGACAGTTCCGCAAGCGCCTGACGATTGGATAGGCCGGCATCCAAGTGAAAGGGAAGCGGACGGCACCGCGCCGCCCGGTTCCCTCTTTTGGATGCTGATGGCCGATCAGAACTTCTTGGCCAGGCCTACCTGAATCAACCGTCCCAGCGTGAAGCCATTGGCGTAGCCGGGCGTGCTGGCGGCGACGCGCTTGAGCAAGGGCGGATCCTGATCGAACACGTTGTTGACGTTCAAGGTCAGTTCCAGGTCACGCAGCACGAGGCCGTCGCCCGGGAAGGCGTATTTGAAGAACAGGTTGACCGTGTTGAAGGCCTTCACCCGATCCTGTGGCTGCCCGTTCGCAGTCGCGACGCCGGTCGTCGATGCGAGGCAGGCCGGTGTCGTCGTCGCGTCGCAACGGACCAGGTCATAGCCGCCGTTGTGGTTGAGCGTGGCTTGGGCCCGGAAATTGCCGATATCGGCACCGAGGACCGCCTGGAGCTGCAGGCGGCTCACCGCGTCGCTGACCAGCCGCGAGCCATTCGGCAGGACGACATTGACGGCCTTGAGATCGTTGATCACCGGAGCCCCGACTCCGGTCTGGCTCTTGCGGCTCAGGGCATAGTTGCCGGAAACCGCGAAGTCGATGCCGCCGAAGCTGGTGTTGCTCCGATAATTGGCCGCGAAATCGATCCCTTCGATGTTGACTGTTCCGTAGTTGCCCTGACGGAAATCCACGAGTTCGTAGATGTTGCAGACGTTCGTGGTCGTGTTGCAGCGCCCAAGCGTGCTCGCCAGTGTGGCAGCAGCATTGGGAGCGCCGGAGCCATTCAGGAATTCCTGCAGCTGGGCGATCGTCACGCCACCGACATTTGCCAGCACGTTGTTCGGGAAGTTGACGAAGATCGTCGAGTTGGGTGACGGCTGGCGAATGATATCCTTGAACTTTACATTGTAGTAGTTCGCGGAAATCCGCAGGCCAGGCACGACGGGCGGATCGATGTCCACACCGATTGAATAGCTCTTGGCCGTTTGTGGGGTAAGGCCCGGATTGGAGCCCTGCAGCGCTACCGTACCCGTCACGGTGGGGGTGTCACCCGGCCTTACAAAGGCATTGATCGGAAAGAACTGGGCCGTATTGCGCAAGCTGCCCAGCTGGTCGACCGGCGAGGGTGCGTTGAAGGACGTGCTGTAGTTGCCGCGGAAGCCCAGCCAGGAAGCCGGCTTGAAGTTCAGGCCTACCTTGGGATTGGTCGTGCTGCCAAAGTCACTGAAGTGATCGTAACGCACCGATCCCGACAAGGTCAGTTCATGGACGAGGCTGGAGCGATTGTCGGCGCCGACGATCGGCACCTGCAGTTCGCCGAATACCGAGTTGATGCTGCGGCTGTACGGTGAGTAGGCGACATCGCGAATGGCGCCGATCGGCTGGTCGACCGGTGCAACGCGCTGCTGGAACCGGTCCTTCATGTATTCGTAGCCCGCGGCAACCTTCACATCGCCGCCCGGCAAGGTGAACAGCGAGCCGTCGATGATGGCTCTTGCATTGAACAGCGATTCCTTGCCCTGGCCACCGTTCTCGGTATCGATCAGCCGCTGGATAAGCGGCAGGTCGGCGGCGGAAGGATTGTAGAAGTTGATCGCCGTCGCCGCCGCAGTGCTGCGGCTGAATTGCGTGAGCAGGGTCTGATTGAGGATCGGGATATGATACTCGCTCCGGCTCTCGCTATAGTTGAACAGCGTGCGCAACTGCCAGTTGTCGGTGAGCCTGGCGGCGAATTCGGCGTTTGTCCCCCATTCCTTGAACGACGATCCCGACACCAGCGAATTGGTGCCGAGCAGCGGCGCGAAAGTGAAGAACACAGTCTGGTTCGCCGTTGCGCTCTGCCCGGCCACAGGGGTGTAGTAGAACTGGCGGGTATTGGTGGCGCTCGAGCCGCCCGTCACGGTCGTCGAACCGCGCCAGGGGGCGAGGGATTCCGATGTGCGTTCGCCGTAGAATGCGCGAACGTCCACCGTCAGCCAGTCGGCAAGATCCTGGTGCAGGCCGACCAGCGCGCTGTGGCGCGTGCTGCGAGGGACGACCGTCCTGTCGTCGGATTCGTCGCATGTGTTCGGCGCGGTAGAGGTCAGGCCGGGCAGGGCGAACATGTTGAGGCCCATCTGGACGTTGCCCGGCGAGCAGAAGCGGCCACGCGGGGTCAAATTCGCAGAGAGCCAGTCGACGTCGCGAACGAAGCCACGGTCGCGCCCGAAGATCGCGTCGTTGTGCTGATAGTTGTAGGCGGCAAAGATCGACCCGGTCTCCCAGTCCTTGCCGACGATCGCGCCTGCGTCGACCTGGTAGTAGTTGTCGGCAAAGCCGTAGCGCGCCTGGACCTTGGCGCCGTCGAAGCGCTTGCGGGTAATGAAGTTGATTACGCCGCCGACCGCGTCGGATCCGTAAGTGGCCGAGCCGCCATCGGTGACCACTTCGACCCGCTCGATGGCAAGCGTCGGAATGAGATCGGGATCGACTGCGTTTTGCGTCACCCCGACCGAGGCGATGCGGTGCCCGTCGAACATGACCAGGGTGGAAGCCGACGAACTCGTCTCATTGGCAAGATTGCGCAGGTTCGGGCGTACGACCTGGATCTGGTTCGACGCCACGCCAAGCCGGGCGGTGGGGACATTGTTGAACAGGTTGCTGACCTGGGGCACCGTCGCCATAAGCTCGTTGGCTGTCGTTGCGCCCTGAGACTGCACTTTCTCGGCGCCGACGCTGATCAGCTGCGAGCCAACCGGCGCCACGCCACGCAGGATCGTGCCGGTCACGACGATTTCGTCGACTTCTTCGTTCTCGGCGTCGCTCGCGTCCTGCGCAAAAGCGGCCGATGGCGCGAGCGCGAGTGTCGCTGCACTTGCCAGAATGACCCGCCGGACAGCGGAAATGCCTGTAACCTTCATATATCCTCCCCGCATCGACCAGGAATACCCAGTTGACGGTCGTATTGGCCTGACCAAAATCAACTCCGGAGTAAGCTTGCCTCTGTTCGCAGGCAAGGAAGTCGCACGGCTGGGGCTGTGCCGGATCGACCGTCAGGGCGACTTTTGTGGCGTCCAAACTGCAAAATGGCCGATCGCGTATATTACGGCGTAGGACTGGGCCCGAGGGAGCATAAATGGCCTCGCCTCAGTGTGTCCGCCAGGCACGGCTTTGCCGGAAAGGCCAGGAAGCCATCCGTGACGAGCCGAAGCTTACCGGCCGGTTGTGGAAGTCGGTCGTCGATGGCGCGCGACCGGGAATCAGGTCGGCAGGGCGGTCGTGTACTTGGTCTGCGAGAGCGCGAAGTGCGACGAGGCGCCGCCGACCGAGGGGTGGTCGAGCAGGACTTTCATCAGAAAGCGCTCATAGTCCGCGACATCGGCGGCCACGACGCGCAGGAGGTAGTCCCAGTCGCCCGACATCGAATAGCACTCCATGATCTCGCGCCGCTCCCGGACGAAGTCCTCGAAGCTGCTGCGCGCCTCGCGCGCGTGGCTGCGCACGCGCACGTTGCAGAACACATTGACGCTGCGCCCCAGCTGCTCGGGATCGAGCAGGCGCACGGCCGGGCCGAGCACGCCTGTGGCCTCGAGCGCCTTCACCCGCCGCCAGCACGATGCCGACGAACTGCCGACGCGCTCCGCCAGCTCGGCATGGCTTAGCGAGGCATCGGACTGGAGCTGGTCCAGGATTCGCCGGTCGATCGCATCCAGTTTCATGATGTTTCACCATTGGGGAGAAGTTGAATTGCATAATTCATAATAGGTGCTGAATCCACAAAATTTGAAAAGAACTCGCGGCGGGATGCTGGCATGCTGCGCGGATGAAGCCATCGACCCTGCAGCGGCCGGCCGAAGCGGCAGAAGACTGGACGATTTCGCAGGACTGGGACCGCTACGGCCCGGCCGAGCACGCCATGTGGGACCGGCTCTTCGCGCGGCAGGCCAAGATGCTCCCCGGCCGCGTCGTTCCTGAATTTCTCGAGGGGCTCGACATTCTCCGGATGTCACGGCCGGGGATTCCCGACTTCGAGGAACTGTCCGACCGGCTGATGAGGGCGACGGGCTGGCAGGTCGTCGCCGTGCCTGGCCTCGTGCCCGACGAGGTCTTCTTCCGGCACCTTGCCGATCGTCGCTTCGTCGCCGGACGCTTCATCCGCAGACCCGAGCAGATCGACTATTTGCAGGAGCCGGACGTCTTCCACGACGTCTTTGGCCACGTTCCGCTGCTCGCTCACCCCGTCTTCGCAGACTACATGCAGGCCTATGGCGAGGGTGGCCTCAGAGCCGGCGGTCTTCGCGCCATCGACCGGCTCGCGCGGCTCTACTGGTACACGGTCGAGTTCGGGCTGATCCAGCAGGACGACGGGCTCAGGGTCTATGGCGCCGGCATCGTCTCGTCGTTCGGCGAATCGCGGTTCGCGCTCGACGATCCGTCGCCGAACCGCCTGGGCTTCGAGCTCGAGCGACTGATGCGGACGCCCTATCGCATCGACGACTACCAACAGACCTATTTCGTCGTCGACAGCTTCGAGGACCTGCTGCGGCGGACGGCGCAGACCGATTTCGCGCCGGTCTATGCCGAACTCCAGGACCTGCCCGACATCCCGGTCGCAGCCGTCCTGCCGACCGACCGCGTCTTTACGCTGGGAACGCAGGCCTACGCCGCGGCAGGCGGGCGTCGCTCATGACCCTGCATGCGTTGCCGTTTGCCGATCGGTTCGCCGCGCGAGGAGCACGGAATCGACCTGCCTGCGATGGGCGCATCGGCATTGCCGGGCTCACTCACCTCACCATCGCCCGCTTTGCCGCCGCTCTCGGCATTCATCTCGAACACAGGAACACATCCGATGTCGTCCGTCCCTGACATGCCGCCCACCGTGCAGCCGCCTGCCGTCTCGCGCGAGAACCCGCTGGGCCTCAATGGCTTCGAATTCGTGGAGTTCACCTCGCCCGAACCCGAGGCCATGGCCCTTCAGTTCGAACAGCTCGGCTTCACGGCAACGCACCGCCATCCCACGAAGAACATCACGCGCTACAAGCAGGGGCGCATCAATCTGATGCTCAATCGCGATGAGGCCGGCCGCGTCGCCGCATTTCGCGGCATGCATGGCCCTTCCGCCAGCGCCATGGCCTTTCGGGTCGCCGATCCGGAATCGGCGAAGGAATGGGCGCTGCGGCACGGGGCGAAGCGCGCGAGTGAAAACGACACCGTCATCCAGGGGATCGGCGGTTCCTACCTCTACTTCGTCAAGGACGGCGAAGATCCTTATCGAGGCTGGGCGGAATTTCCGGGCTGGCGCGATGCCGAGGCCGCGAACAGCGTCGGGCTCGACGTCCTGGACCACCTGACGCACAACGTTCGCCGCGGGCAGATGCGGGTGTGGAGCGAGTTCTACCGCACACTCTTCAACTTCGAGGAGCAGAAATACTTCGACATCGAAGGGCAGGCGACCGGACTGTTCAGCCAGGCGATGATCGCTCCCGACCGGGCGATCCGCATCCCTCTGAACGAGAGCAAGGACGACAAGAGCCAGATCGAGGAGTTCATCCGGGAATACAACGGCGAAGGCATCCAGCACCTCGCACTGACCGCGACGGATATCTACGCGACGGTCGAGAAACTGCGCCGGCGCGGCGTTCTGCTGCAGGACACGATCGAGACCTATTACGAGCTCGTCGACGCACGGGTGCCGGGCCATGGCGAGAACCTCGAGAGGCTGAAGCGCAACCGCATCTTGATCGACGGCAGCGTCGAGACCGGGGAAGGCCTGCTGCTCCAGATCTTCACGGAGCCCATGTTCGGCCCGATCTTCTTCGAGATCATCCAGCGCAAGGGCAACGAGGGCTTCGGCAACGGCAACTTCCAGGCCTTGTTCGAAAGCATCGAGCTTGACCAGATCCGCCGCGGCATCATCTCGGTCGATGGATGATGCGACACGCAGCGGAGGATCGGATGGCTTATCTCACCGGCTTTGCCAACCATCATGCAAGCGAAGCCATCGCAGGCGCTTTGCCGGTTGGCCGCAATTCGCCGCAGAAGGTGCCCTATGGCCTCTACGCCGAGCAGCTTTCGGGTACGGCTTTCACGGCACCGCGTCACGAGAACAGGCGGTCCTGGCTGTACAGGATGCGACCAAGCGCAGCGCATCCTCCTTACCGGCGCCATGACGGCGCGCCGTTGCTGCGCACCGTTCTGCCGAATGACGTGCCACCTTCGCCCAACCGGCTGCGCTGGAACCCGCTCGACCCGCCCGCCGCGCCGGTCGATTTCATCGATGGGCTGGTAACCTACGCGGGCAGCGGCGATCCGGCCCGCGGCATGGGCTGCACCGTGCATCTTTACACCGCATCGCGTTCCATGATCGATCGCGCCTTCCAGTGTTCCGATGGCGAACTCTTGATCGTGCCCCAGCGGGGGGGCTTGCGGATCGTCACCGAACTGGGGGTGATCGAAGTGTCTCCGCTCCAGTTCGCGCTGATTCCCCGCGGCCTGCGATTCAGAGTCGAACTGATGGACGGGGAGGGACGCGGCTACGTCTGCGAGAATCACGGCGCACCGTTTCGCTTGCCCGATCTGGGGCCGATCGGGTCGAAC
>CAUJJI010000045.1 GCA_963205265.1 Pseudomonadota bacterium | reverse complement strand
TGACCCGGGACCGCTCTCCTCCGGGCAGAACGTTCCATCGACGAGGCCAGCGGTCCCGGGTCGAGCCCGGGACGACGATTGGGGCCAGGGACGGCGAAGGGCGCCTGGGACGACCTGTTTGTCCCCGCCCGATGTCGTGCTAGGCGGCCCGGATGCTGCCGCCCGATCGCCTCGACCGCTTCGCCCGTCATATCGTCCTGCCCGAAGTCGGCGGCGCGGGGCAGGTCGCTCTGTCGCAGGCCCACGTCGTCCTCGTCGGTTGTGGCGGAATCGGCAGTCCCGCCCTGCAATATCTCGCCGCCGCGGGCATCGGCCGGCTGACGCTGGTCGACAGCGACCTGGTCGAGACCAGCAACTTGCAGCGGCAGACAGTGTTCACTCCGGCACAGGTCGGGCAGCCGAAGGCGCTGGCAGCGGCCGCCTGGGTCGGGCATTTCGATCCGGTCGTCGAGACCCGCGCAGTGGTCGAGAGAATCGGGGCGGACAATGCTGCGCGGATCGTCGGCGATGCCGATGTCCTAGTCGACGGGTGTGACAATTTCGCGACTCGCCTTGCCGTATCGGATGCCTGCGTCGCCGCCGGCGTGCCGCTGACCAGCGCCGCCATCGGCCGCTTCCAGGGCCAGGTCGCGAATTTTGCCGGGCACTTGCCGGGCGAGGCCTGCTACCGGTGCTTCGTCGGCGATGCCTTCGACGCCGAGGACTGCGACAGCTGCGCCGCCGACGGCGTGCTGGGAGCGATGGTCGGCATGGTCGGCAGCTTTGCGGCGATGCAGGCGATCCGGATCATCCTGAAAGGCAGGACGACGCTCGGCGATCCGCAATGGGGCAGGCTGCACCTGCTCGATGGTCTGGTGCCGAGCCTGCGGACGCTGAAAATCGCCAAGGACCCCGAATGCCGCGGCTGCAGCCACGTTTGATTCACTGCCCCAGCATCTCGTCCACCCAGGCCGGCACCACTTCGGTCGCCGGGCCGAGCCGGCTCTCGTGGAACCAGGCCGAGCCCTGCGACGGCTCGAGATTCAGCTCCAGCGTCCTGGCGCCGAGGTCGCGCGCATCGCGTACGAAGCCGGCGGCGGGATAGACCGCCCCCGAAGTGCCGATCGACACGAAGAGATCGCATCGGCGCAGCGCTGCCTGGATCTCGTCCATGCGATAGGGCATCTCGCCGAACCAGACGACGTCGGGCCGTAAGGCCGCTGCGCCGCATTGCGGGCAGGGTGGGCGGTCCAGCAGCGGCCCGAGCCACCGCGAGCGCCGGTCGCAGGCGCGGCACCAGGCATTGAGGTGTTCGCCGTGCATGTGCAGCATGCGCCGCGCCCCGGCGCGCTCGTGCAGGTCGTCGATGTTCTGGGTGACGATCAGCAGCTCGCCCGGCCATGCGGCATCGAGCCGGGCCAGCGCCTCGTGCGCGGCATTGGGCTGCTTTTCCTGGATCGCCGCGCGGCGCATGTCGTAGAAGGCAAGCACGAGGTCGGGATCGCGGGCGAAGGCCTCGGGCGTGGCGACGTCTTCCGGGCGGTGCCGTTCCCACAGCCCGCCGGCGCTGCGGAAAGTGTCGATGCCGCTTTCGGCGCTGACGCCGGCACCGGTGAGGATCACGATATTGCGGACTGGAACCATGACTGCCTCTCGTCGTCAGCCTGAACTTGTTTCAGGGCCCATTGTGCCCCAAGGACACTTCTGCCTGTGGGGCACGATGGGTGCCGAAACAAGTTCGGCATGACGGCAGAGGTGGAGGCAGCGTGGCACGGATCGGAATCATCGGCAGCGCCGGGCGCATGGGGCAGGCGATCGCCGCGGCGGTGGAAGCGGCGGGCGAAGTCCTGGCCGGCGGCATCGACGTCGGCGGCGATCCGCTGGCGCTGGCGCAGGGCAGCGACGTGCTGGTCGATTTCTCCTCGCCCAAGGCGCTCGAGGCCAACCTCGACGCCGCCGTCGCCTCGGGCACGCCGATCGTGGTCGGCACCACCGGCCTCGAAGAGCGCCACCACTGGCTGATCGACGGCGCCGCCGAGCGGGCGGCCGTGCTGCAGACCGGCAATACCTCGCTCGGCGTCACCCTGCTGGCCCATCTGGTGCGCGAAGCCGCGTCGCGCCTCGGCGAGGACTGGGACATCGAGATCGTCGAGACGCATCACCGCATGAAAGTCGATGCGCCGTCCGGAACGGCGCTGCTGCTCGGCGAGGCCGCGGCCCGGGGGCGCAGCGTCAGCCTGGGCGCGGAAAGCGTGCGCGGGCGCGACGGCATCACCGGCGCGCGCAAGCCCGGCACGATCGGCTTCGCCTCGCTGCGCGGCGGCACCGTGGCGGGCGACCACGCGGTCCATTTCCTGGGAGACGACGAGCGCATCGCCCTGTCGCATTTCGCCGAGGACCGCGTGCTTTTCGCCCGCGGCGCCTTGCGGGCGGCGCTGTGGCTGATCGGCAGGCCCGCCGGCCGCTACACCATGCCCGAGGTCCTCGGGCTTTGAAGAAGGACGACGTCTTCGAATTCTTCCGCCGGCTGGCCGAAGCCGATCCCGACCCGCAGACCGAACTGGAGTTCGGCAACACCTACCAGCTGCTCGTCGCCGTCGTGCTGTCTGCCCAGGCTACCGACGTCGGCGTCAACAAGGCGACGCGGGCGCTGTTCCGCGAGGTCACGACGCCGCAGCAGATGGTCGATCTCGGCGAGGACGGGCTCAAGCAGCACATCAAGACGATCGGCCTGTTCAATGCCAAGGCGAAGAACGTCATCGCCCTGTCCGAGATCCTGGTGCGCGACTACGGCAGCGAGGTTCCCGCCGACCGCGACGCCCTCACCGAGCTGCCGGGCGTCGGCCGCAAGACCGCCAATGTCGTGATGAACTGCGCTTTCGGCGCGGAGACTTTCGCCGTCGACACGCATATCTTCCGCGTCGGCAACCGCACCGGCCTGGCCAGGGGCAAGACCCCGCTCGCGGTCGAAAAGCAGCTCGAGAAGAAGGTGCCGCAGCCGTTCCGCGTGGGCGCACACCACTGGCTGATCCTCCACGGCCGCTACGTCTGCAAGGCGCGGACGCCCGAATGCTGGCGCTGCCCGGTGGTCGACCTGTGCGCCTACAAGGCCAAGGTACTGGCGCCGAAGGGGGCGAAGCAGGCGCCGGCCTGAATCCTCCCTGGAAAGGGGAGGGTGGCTTAGGCGCCCGGCGGCGCAGCCCTGGCCGAGATCACCGTCGCTGCGACAAGGTCGCCGACCACGTTGAGCGTCGTGCGGCACATGTCGAGGAAGCGGTCGACGCCGAGGATCAGGCCGATGCCTTCGGGTGGGACGCCGACGCCGCTCAGGATCAGGGCGATGACCGGCAGCGACCCCGCCGGCACCCCTGCGGTGCCCACGCCCGCGAGGATGCAGACCAGCATGACGAAGAACTGCTGCCCGAGGTCGAGCTCGACCCCGAAGAACTGCGCGAGGAACAGCACGGTCACGCCTTCGAACATGGCCGTGCCGTTCTGGTTGGCGGTCGCCCCGATGGTCAGCACGAAGCGCGCCACCCGCGGCGGCAGCTTCAGCTGCGTGTCGGCGACGCGCAGCGTGGTCGGCAGCGTGGCGTTGGACGAAGCCGTGGCAAAGGCCATCAGGCTTGCTTCCTGGGTCTCGCGAAAGAAGGCGAGCGGGCTCTTGTTGGCGAGCAGCTTGAGCAGCGCGGGGAAGACGCCGAACATCTGGATCGCCAGCGCCAGCAGCACGACGCCGACATAGGCCGCGAGCTTGAAGATCAGGTCCCAGCCGAACTGCGCCGCGAGATTGAACATGAAGCAGAAGATCGCGATCGGCGCGAGGCGGATGACGAGGCCGATCAGCCGCATCGACACTTCGAACACGCCTTCCATCGCCTGCTTGAGCGTCTCTGTGCGCGGGGACTGCACGAGCAGCAGGCCGATGCCGAAGAACAGCGCGAAGAACATCACCGCGAGGATGTCGTTCTCGCTCATCGCGGTGACGAGGTTCGAGGGGATGATGCCGACCACGGCCTCGACCCCGGTCTTGGCCGCAGCCGATTTCTCGATGATGCCCGCTGCGCCTTCCTGCGCTTCGCCGATCATCGCGCGCGCGACGGCCGGGTCGACGCCCCCGCCGGGGCGCAGCAGGTTGACCACGGCAAGGCTCACGGCGACGGCGATGCCCGACACGATCAGCGTGTAGGACAGCGTCCACAGCCCGACCGACTTCAGCGCGCGGATCTCGCCCATTTCGGCGATGCCGACCACCAGCGCGGAGAAGAGCAGCGGGATCAC
This sequence comes from Pseudomonadota bacterium, assembly GCA_963205265.1. Classification (GTDB taxonomy): domain Bacteria; phylum Pseudomonadota; class Alphaproteobacteria; order Sphingomonadales; family Sphingomonadaceae; genus Novosphingobium. The sequence goes on along the minus strand of CAUJJI010000045.1, from coordinate 10,121 downwards.
GAGCATGAACAGCAGGCGCAGGAAAACCTGGCCGATCGGCTGCGTGACGTAAGTGACCACCGTGGCCACCCAGTCGGCGTCGCGCGCGCCGGCATAGACGGCAAGGCCGGCGGCCAGTCCCAGCACGAAGCCGGCGAGGATCTGCCATTGGAGGCTGGCGTGGCCCCTCGCGGCGCGCGGTACTTCGGCCGTCGTTTCCGTCATGAAACCCCCTGTTTGGAGCGTGATGCGCGAAGCTATCAATCCCGCACCGATCCGGCAAACCCGTCGTGCGGTGCGGGGCCTCAGCCGGCGAGCGCGGCTGCGGCAATGCGCCGGTAGATGCGGGCGAGCGCTTCGAGATCGGCCAGTGCCACGGCCTCGTCGCGCTTGTGCATGGTGGCGTTGCACAGGCCGAACTCGATGACCGGGCAAAGGGCCTTGAGGAAGCGCGCGTCCGACGTGCCGCCGGTGGTCGAAAGTTCGGGCTTGTGTCCCGTTTCCGCTTCCACCGCGGCGACCACGAGGTCGGAGAAGGCCCCGGGCGGAGTGAGGAAGGCTTCGCCCGAGACGATGCAGCGCGCGGTCGCCCCATGGCGGTCGGCAGTCGCGGTGACGAGCTCGGTCAGGCTCGCGCCCGTATGCCGGTCGTTGAAGCGGATCGAGATGCGCGCCGATGCCCTGGGCGGGATCACGTTGGTCGCCGGGTTGCCGACCGCGATGTCGGTGATCTCCAGATTGGAGGGCTGGAACCAGTCGGTGCCCTGGTCGAGCGCGAGCGCGTCGAGCTCGGCGAGCAGCGCGACGAGCCGGGGCACGGGGTTGTCGGCGAGGTGCGGATAGGCGACGTGGCCTTCCTGGCCGGCCACGTCCAGCCAGGCGTTGAGCGAGCCGCGCCGGCCGATCTTGACCGTATCGCCCAGCCGCGCGACCGAAGTCGGCTCGCCGACCAGGCAGAGGTCGGGAACGGCGGCGACCGCGCGCATATGGTCGATCAGCGCCAATGTGCCGTACTTCGCCGGGCCTTCCTCGTCGCCGGTGATGACAAAGCTCAGGGTGCCGGCCTCGGCCGGGATTTCGCGCGCGGCCTCGACCATCGCCGCGATCGCGCCTTTCATGTCGACCGCGCCGCGGCCGTAGAGCAATTCGCCGCGCCGCTCGGGCGCGAAAGGCGCCGAGGTCCAGCCTTCGCCCGGTGGGACGACGTCGACGTGCCCGGCGAAAGCGAAGTGCCGGCTGCCCGGCGGGCCATGGCGGATGGCGAAGAGGTTCTCGACCGGACCGTCGGGCGCCTCGCCGCTGACGGCGCGGTGCACCGCAAAGCCCAGCGGGGCGAGTTGCGCCTCGAGGCAGTCGAACACCAGCCCGGCCGCGGGCGTGACGCTGGGACAGGCGATCAGCGCTTCGGTGAGTTCGGCGACGGAGGCGGTTTCGTGCATCAGACGCTTCGCATATGGGTTACGGCGCGGGGACACAAGCGGCGGATGGGTCGAACCCCCTGCCCCTCGATGGGGGTGCGCTATCCCCATGACGCGGTACCTGGGGATAGCTCACCCCCATCCGGCGAGCCGTCTCAAACCCGCGCCGGCACTTCCCACTGCTCGATCACCCAGTCCTCCGCCTCGGCGGCGGCGACCCATTCCTGCAGCCAGTCGTGCTCCCAGACCGCTTCCATGTAGGCGCTGGCGAAGCCGGGCACCGGCACGCCGTAAGTGGTGAAGCGGCTGACCACCGGCGCATAGATGATGTCGGCGGCGCAGAAGGTGCCGAACAGGAACGGCCCGCCCTTGCCGAACCGCGCCCGCGCTTCGGCCCAGAGCTGGAGGATGCGGACGATGTCGGCGCGCACCTCGTCGCCGATCTGCACCCCCTCGACGCGGCGGCGGATGTTCATCGGCAGCTGGCGGCGCAGCGGCAGGTAGCTCGAGTGCATTTCCGCGACCATCGAGCGGGCCATCGCCCGGGCATCGTCGGGCTTCGGCCAGAAGCGCTCGCGCCCGACCTTGTCGGCAAGGTATTCGATGATCGCCAGGCTGTCCCAGACCACCGCCTCGCCGTCCCACAGGACCGGGACCTTGCCCGAGGACGGGGCGATGTCCTCGCGCTGGTGCTTTTCCGCTTCCCAGTCCTCGCCGTAGAGCGGCACCTGGATTTCCTCGAAGTGCAGGCCAGACTGCTTGACCGCCAGCCAGCCGCGGAGCGACCAGCTCGAATAGTTCTTGTTGCCTATGATCAGCTTCATGCCCCAGGCGTAGCGGTTCAGCTGGGTTGCGTCCAGAATGAACGGTCGTGGTTAATCCTCTGCTAAGGATTTCTGCCCGATGTGGTCCGAATTGGTGCAGAGTGATATTACCGCTGCCCTTGTGCGAGAAAAAGCGGTAAGCAAAATGAGTAATTGATCCGGAGCGGAAATTCTCCCAAGGCGTGGCCCGAAAATGACAAACGCAGGAACAGGACGAACGAGAAGTTCGCGTCGCAAGGTAAGCAGGTCGACGCGCAAGTCGGCGCTTCTGCTTGCGGCGATGGTCGCGATGCCGTTGCTGTTCCTGGTCGCGGCCGAAGAAAAGTCGCTCGCCGTGCTGCGTTCTCCGCTCGACCTTCTGGCCGATCGCTCGCCGGGAGAGCGCGACCCCGGCGCTCTGTTCAGCACCAAGCCGCCGCGCAAGGCCGCCGCCCCGAGCGAGCGCGTGCTGGCGACGGTCCGCGACCACCCCTTGCTGCCGCCCCCGACCGAGCCCATGTTCGAGACCGAATCCCTGGTGCCCGAGGAGCCGGTCTTCGTCACCGAGCTGGCGCTGCTGGAGCCGCCGCTGATCGTCGATAGCCTGCCGGTGCCGATCGTCCCGCCGCAGCTGGTCCAGGAACCGCCCGAGGTTCCGGGCGGGCCCGTGGATCCGGGAGCGGTGCCCGAGCCGGCGACCTGGCTCACCATGATCGTCGGCCTGTTCGGCATCGCCGCGATGATCCGTCGCGGCAATCGCGGCCGCATGGCGGCCACTGCTGAAGCCGTCGCGCCCACCTGCTAGGAGCGGGCGGACGTGTCTGCCGCCAGGAAACTGCTGTCCTACGTCCTGCTTTTCGGGCTGGGATCGATGCTGGCGGTCGGCGGGATCGAGCTGATGGCACTGCACGCGGCGCCGGCCGCACTGGTCGCGCCGGGCCAGCGCGTCGGCGTGACCGGCCAGCGTTTCTGGTATGCTCCCGGCGAATATCCGCGCCTGTCGCTGCCCGGCGGCCAGACCCGGACGATCCGCAGCGTGCTCAGCATCCGGCAGCGGCTGCGCTACGGCGACTATGTCTGGGACGACAACGGCATCCCCGCGGGACCGGTCTGGGTGCGGGCCGACCTCGACCGCCAGCTGATCTCCGTGTTCCGCGACGGTCACGAGATCGGCACGGCCGTCATCCTCTACGGCGCCGACGGCAAGCCTACTCCTGCCGGCACTTTCCCCGTGCTGCAGAAGGCGGCCGACTACCACTCGATGACCTACGATGCGCCGATGCCCTACATGCTGCGGCTGACGCGCGACGGGGTCGCCATCCATGGCAGCGACGTGCGCCGGGGTGCGGCCACCCATGGCTGCATCGGCGTGCCCACCGCCTTTGCGCGGCTGCTGTTCGAGCAGATGCAGCTTGGCGATCCGGTGATGGTCGTCGGCAGTTTACCACCCGCTAACCAGGCCCGCTAACCAGAAGCGGAAACCACGAGCCTCAATCGGCTGCCAAGCCTGACGTGAGACAACCCGGACTGTTCCTCGGGAGGTCTCGGGCTCATGGTGTTACGACGGCTGAAATCGCTCGCACCGGCTTGCGCGCTGGCGCTGTCCTCGCAACTGCTGCTCGGCGCGACGAGCTTTTCGGACAACTTCACGGCGCGGGTCCTCTCCGCCCACAATCGCGAGCGGCTGGCCCTGGGCGTGCCGGCCCTGCAGTGGGACCCCGAGCTCGCCGCCGCCGCGCAGGACTGGGCGGATCACCTCGCCGCGACCGGCCGCTTCGAACATGCGCCCGACGATGCCGCCGAACCGCAGGGCGAGAACCTCTGGGCGGGGACTCGCGGCTATTTCGGGCCCGAGGCGATGGTCGACGCCTGGGTCAGGGAAAAACGCTATTTCCGGCCGGGGACCTTCCCCAACAACAGCACGACCGGCCGGGTCGAGGACGTCGGCCACTATACGCAGCTGGTCTGGCGCGAAACCGGGCGCGTCGGCTGCGCCCGGGCAGCCAGCGCGCGCGAGGACATCCTCGTCTGCCGCTATTCGGATGCCGGCAACTACCGCGGCGAACGCCCGTTCTGACCCACGCCGGCGGTGCCGGCGCCGGTCAGGTCTCCGCGTCGGCCAGGACGGCGGCGCGGAGGTCCTCGATCCCCAGCTTCGTTTCCGACGAGGTGACGTGCACCACCGGATAGGCGGCCGAATGCTTGCGCGCTTCGGCCTGGACATCGGCGAGCACGCGCTCGAGCTCGCTGGCCTTCACCTTGTCCGCCTTGGTGAGCACGATGCGGTAGCCCACCGCCGCCTCGTCGAGCATCTGCATCATCTCGACGTCGACCGGCTTCACGCCGTGGCGGCTGTCGACCAGCAGCAGCGTGCGCTTGAGCACCTGCCGGCCGCGCAGGAAGTCGCGGACCAGGCGGCGCCACTGCTCGACCACCTTGGGCGGCGCCTTGGCGAAGCCGTAGCCGGGCATGTCGACCAGCCGGAAGGCTAGCGGATCGCCCACGTCGAAGAAGTTCAGCTCCTGCGTCCGGCCCGGCGTGACCGAGGTGCGGGCGATCGCCTTCCGGCCGGTCAGCGCGTTGAGCAGCGTCGACTTGCCCACGTTCGAACGCCCGCAGAACGCCACTTCCGGGACCTCCGGATCGGGCAGGAACTTGAGCGCCGGCGCGCTCTTGAGGAACACGACCGGTCCCGAGAACAGCTTGCGCGCCCGTTCGGCGAAGGCTTCGTCGTCGGTCATGGGTGGGGGTCTTCGGGTTCACGCGGAGACGCGGAGACGCGGAGATGGCGCGCTTGCGGCGAAGCCGCCTTGTACCACAGACCTCTTCTCCCGCGGCACGCGCACGTCAGGAAGGGAGCCTTCGGCTCGGCACGATCTCTCTGCGCCCTCTGCGCGAAAAAATCTCCGCGCCTCCGCGTCTCCGCGTGATCCCCGCTATGCTCACGGCCCATGCCGCACCAAGCGCTCACTTCGCGCCCTTGGCCGAACCGTCGCGCTCCTTTGCCCGCTTCTGGTCCTGCGCCTGCTTCTCGTTCTGCGCGGCGAGCTGGGGGTGCCGGCTGTAGAGGTACTTCTGCTGGGCGATGGTCAGGATGTTCGAGGTGATCCAGTAGATCAGCAGGCCGGCCGCGAAAGGCGCCATGATGAACATCATGATCCACGGCATCAGCTTGAACATCTGTTCCTGCACCGGGTCCATCGGCGTCGGGTTCATGCGGAACTGCAGGTACATGGTGATGCCGAGCAGCACCGCCAGCACGCCGATCGCCAGGAACGACGGCGGAGTGAAGGGCAGCAGGCCGAACAGGTTGAGGATGTGCAGCGGGTCGGGCGCCGAAAGGTCGTGGATCCACAGCGCGAAGGGCTGGTGGCGCATCTCGATCGCCAGGATCAGCACCTTGTAGAGCGCGAAGAAGATCGGGATCTGCAGGAAGATGGGCAGGCAGCCGGCCAGCGGATTGACGCCCTCCTTCTTGTAGAGCTCCATGATCTCCTGCTGCTGCTTCTGCTTGTCGTCCTTGTAGCGGTCCTGGATCGCCTTCATCTTCGGCTGCACCGCGCGCATTGCCGCCATGCTGGCGAACTGGCGCTGGGCGACCGGGAACATGATGCCGCGGACGATCACCGTCAGCAGGATGATGGCGACGCCGAAGTTGCCCACCGCCTTGAACAGCGCGTTCAGCAGCGCGAAGATCGGCTTCTCGAACCAGCGGAACCAGCCCCAGTCGATCGCCAGGCCGAAATTGGTGATGCCGCTTTCCTCGTAGCGGTCGAGCACGGCGCTTTCCTTGGCGCCGGCGAAGAGGCGGGTGGTGGTCACCAGCTGCTTGCCCTGGCCGACGATCGCCGGGTCGTAGATCAGGTCGGCGCGGAAGAAGCTGTTGCCGAGCGAGCGGAAGTCGCTGTCGCTCGGGCCCTTGCCGGGGATCAGCAGCGACATCCAGTAGACGTCGGTGAAGCCGACCCAGTCGGTCCGCCCTTCGTTGCGCACCGTGCCGGCTTCCTGGACGTCGGTATAGTTGGTCGCGAAGCTGACCGCGCCGTCGAAAGCGCCGATCGGCCCCGAATGGACGTTGAAGCTGTCGAGGCTGGCGGTCTTGTCGGTGCGGTTGACCAGAGCGAAGGGCCGCACCGTCACCGGCGCGGCGCCGCGGTTGACCACCAGTTGCGTCGCCGTCAGCATGTAGTCCTGGTCGATGGCGAAGCGGATTGCGAAAGTCTGGCCGGTGGGATTGGTCCAGGTGAGCGTGACCGGGGTCGCCGGGGTCAGCCGGGCACCGGCGGGCGCCGACCAGACGGTGGAAGCATTGGGCAGCTCCATCCCCTCGCCGACCCAGCCGAACTGCGCGTAGTGCTGCGCGGGCGTGCCGGCGGGCGAGAACACCCGCGCCGGGCCGCTGCCGGGCGTGATCGATTCGGTATGCCGCCTGGTCACCAGGTCGTCGACCAGCGCGCCCTTGAGGTTGATCGAGCCGCCGAGCCCGGGCGCGTCGATCGGCAGGCGGCCGCCGCCGGCCAGCGCCTGCTTGAGGTCCTGCTTCTCGAGCGCGATGTCGGCTTCGCTGGTCAGCCCGCCCTCGCGCGTCGGCTGGGTCGCCTGCTCCTCGGCCTTGGCGGGGGCGGCCTGTTCCTGCCGGGGCTTGTCCGCCTGCGGGTAGAGGTAGCGCAGGCCCGCATCCCAGCCGAAGAGCACCAATGCGGTCAGCAAGACCGCCAGGACGATGTTGCGCTGGTTCTCCACGAAAAGTCCCTAATGCCCTTCTGTCATTGCTCAACTGGCGTCACGGCACCGGATCGTAGCCGTGTCCGCCCCAGGGGTGGCAGCGCAATAGACGCTTCGTCGCCAGCCAGCCACCCTTAATCGCACCGTATTTCGCCAATGCGTCGATCGCATATTGCGAGCACGAGGGGCTGTAGCGGCAGGACGGCGGCAGCACCCGCGAGGGCCCCCATTGCCACAGCCGGGCGATGAAGATGAACAGGTACTTCACCTCACATCCTCCCCGTTCCGGGGAGGAAGGGCGCTGCCCCCTTCACTTGCGCCTGCCCTTGCGCGGCGCGTCGCCCTTCCCGGCCCGGGCGCGGGCGAGGGCGGCGCGCAGTTCGTCGCGCAGCAGGGCGAAGCTGCGCTCGATTCCCCCTTCGCGGCCGATCAGGACATGGTCGGTGTCGCCCATGCCCTCGGCGGGCAGGACTTCGCGCAGCAGCGCGCGGAAGCGCCGCTTCATGCGATTGCGGACGACGGCGTTGCCGATCCGCTTGGTGACGGTGATGCCGTAGCGCAGGCCCTGGCCTTCGTTCGGGCGGGCCAGCAGGACGAAGCCGGGCCGCGCGACGCGCAGGCCCCGGTTGGCGGCAAGGAAATCGGCGCGGCGGGTCAGCACCCGGGGGCGCGCAAGCCTTTCGGCCGAATCGCCTTCGCTCAGGCCGAAAGGCTCTTGCGGCCGCGGGCACGGCGGGCGCGCAGCACCTTGCGGCCGCCGACAGTCGCCATGCGGGCGCGGAAACCGTGGCGCCGCTTGCGCACGAGATTGCTGGGCTGGAAAGTGCGCTTCATCGAAAAACCTCGAAAACCATGTGCACCCCTGCGGGTGCGAACAGACTCACTGGGGGCCGCAGATCGACCGCCGAACAGGCGTGGGCCGTTAGTGGAGGCGGGCCGGCAAGTCAAGCGATGCGTCGAACGGGCGGAAGCGGTAAGCGGCGATGCCCTGAGGCACCGCCGCCGGCCCGGTGTCGATCAAGCGGTCGCTGCCCGGCTCTTGCAGGACCATTGCTTGTCCGACGATCCCCTCGTTTCCGGCGCCCTTGCGCTGCCAGGGGGTAAGCGGCAGACGCTGGGACCGGAGCGAGAAGCCCGAAAGTCCTTCGCTTGACTGCTGGATAGACCGCGCCGGCTTACCGTCTCGCTCACAGCCACGGTTAAGGAGGGTTTGCCGCCGACCCAGGTAGTTCTCCCTAAGTATCTGATCGGATTTGGTTCCAACCTCTCGACACGGCCGCCTTCCTCGGCCATCAGGCGGCGAGACTGCCCAGGGGGGAAGCTTGGTCGCGCTGGTATCGACGGTCGCCTATCTCGGGCTCGATGCGCGCGCGGTCGAAGTGCAGTGCCAGATCGCGCCCGGCATCCCCAAGTTCCACCTCGTCGGCCTGCCGGACAAGGCGGTGGGCGAAAGCCGGCAGCGCGTGCAGGCGGCGCTGGCCGCGATGGGCCTGTCGCTGCCGCCCAAGATCATCACGGTCAATCTCTCGCCAGCGGACCTGCCGAAGGAAGGCTCGCACTACGACCTGCCGATCGCGCTCGCGCTGCTGGCCGCGATGGGCGTCACCGATGCCGAGCTGCTGGGCGATTACATCGCGGTGGGCGAACTGGCGCTCGACGGCCGGGTGATCTCCTCGCCCGGCGTGCTGCTCGCCGCGCTCCATGCGTCGAGCCTCGACAAGGGGCTGATCTGCCCCGCGGTCCAGGGATCGGAGGCGCGCTGGGCCAGCGGCGTTCCGGTCGTCGCCGCGCCCGATCTCATCAGCCTGCTCAACCATCTCAAGGGCACCCAGGTCCTCGCCCCGCCGCCGCCGGGCGTGGCCGACCCGCCGCCGCCCGGGCCCGACCTTGCCGAGGTCAAGGGGCAGGAAGTCGCCAAGCGCGCGCTCGAGATCGCCGCCGCCGGCGGGCACAACCTGCTGATGATCGGGCCGCCCGGCGCGGGCAAGTCGCTGCTCGCCGGCTGCCTGCCGGGCGTCCTGCCCGAACTCACCCCCGGCGAGGCGCTGGAAGTCTCGATGGTGGCCTCGGTCGCCGGCACGCTGGAGGAGGGCCGGATCAGCCGCGCCCGGCCATTCCGGGCGCCGCATCATTCGGCCTCGATCGCGGCGCTGACCGGCGGCGGGCTCAAGGTCCGGCCCGGCGAGGTCAGTCTCGCGCATCTCGGCGTGCTGTTCCTCGACGAATTGCCCGAATTCCAGCGCAGCGTGCTCGATTCGCTGCGCCAGCCGCTCGAAAGCGGCGAAGTCACGCTCGCGCGCGCCAATGCCCACGTCGCCTATCCCGCCCGCGTCCAGCTGGTCGCGGCGATGAACCCCTGCCGCTGCGGCCATCTCGGCGATCCCGCGCTGGGCTGCAGCCGCGCCCCGCGCTGCGCCGCCGACTACCAGGGCAAGGTCTCCGGCCCGCTGCTCGACCGCATCGACCTGCACGTCGAAGTCGAAGCGGTGAGCGCCGCCGACCTCGCCTTGCCGCCGCCGGCCGAAGGCTCCGCCCAGGTCGCCGCCCGCGTCGCCGCCGCCCGCGCGGTCCAGACCGCCAGGCTGGAAGGCACCGCCATGCGCACCAACGCCCAGCTCGACGGCGCGGCGCTGCAGGCTCATGCCACGCCGGACGAAGCGGGGCGGAAGCTGCTGCTGCAGGCGACCGACGCCATGCGCCTGTCGGCGCGCGGCTATACCCGCATCCTCCGCGTGGCGCGGACCATTGCCGACCTTGCCGGCGCGGAATCGGTGGGGCGCGTCCATGTCGCCGAAGCCCTGAGCTACCGCCGCCAGGCGCCGCGGGCCTAGCGACCGTCATCGGCGCGGGCCCCTGCGTCGTCCCGGGACCGCTGTGATCTGGGCCGGACGCTTCATATTCGTCACCCTGAACTTGTTTCAGGGCCCATTTCGCCTCGAGGCGCCGGAGCCCTGCATGGACGGGCAACGGCGCCGTTGCGAATCTAGTCAGTGCTTCGGAGCTTGAGGAGAAATGGGTGCTGAAACGAGTTCAGCATGACGAAAGAGCTTGACAATACGAACCACATTGGTTATATGCCCCATACCTCACGGGTGCGAGGGAGCGGAACCGGTTCGCTCGCCGCTACCCCAAGGGCCGGCGCCTGTCAGGGCGACCACATATCCGGATGCGGGGAATTACCCAACGTAAGGCAGGG
>CAUJJI010000044.1 GCA_963205265.1 Pseudomonadota bacterium | reverse complement strand
GTTGGGCCAGCGTCGGGCGTCGTCCGCGTCGACGGAACGTTCGACCAAGCTCACAACGGTCCCGGGTCGAGCCCGGGACGACGGATAAGCAAGACGTCGTCCCGGCGAAAGCCGGGACCGCTGGCCTTGTCGGGGGAACCTTCCGCCACGGTCACACCGGTCCCGGGTCAAGCCCGGGACGACGAAGGGAGGATCGGTCGTCCCGGGTGGAACGCGGGACGACGCTGGCTACAGCAGGTTCACCGCCACCTTGCCGAAGAAGCGGCCGCTCTCGAGGTGGCGATAGGCGTCCTGGAGGCGGTCGAGGTCGTAGACGACGTCTACCACCGGCTTGATCCGGTGCTCGACCATGAAGGCGAGCATGGCTTCGTGCTGTTCCTTGTTGCCGACGCCGATCGGCGCGAGGTTGATCTTGATGTCCTGCCTCGACCAGCTGAAGTCCGAACCCAGCATGCCGATGGCCGACAGCTGGCCATCCTCGGCGAGCAGCGAGGCATTGTCGTCGAACTGCACGGCGCCGACGGTGTCGATGACGTTGGCCACCCTGGCGCTTCCCAGCGCCCGGCGGATCGTGGCGGCCCAGTCGGGTGTCGAGCGGTAGTTGATCGTCACGTCGGCGCCGAGCGACTTTGCGCGCCGGAGCTTGGCATCGGACGAGGAGGTCACGATGACCTGCGCTCCCATGGCCTTGGCCAGCTGCAGCGCGGCGATCGAGACGCCGCCGGTGCCGTGAGCCAGCACCCATTCGCCTGGCCGGGTCGGGCGGACGGCAGTGAGCGCCGACCACGAGGTGAGCGCAGCGCAGGACACCGTCGCCGCTTCCAGGTCGCCGAGCTCGTCCGGGTTGCGGACCAGGCTGTCGGCCGGGAAGACGGCATATTGCCGGGCAACGCCGTCGATCGAGCCGCCCAGCATGGTCCCGGTGGGCTGCGGCCCGCTCAGCCAGCCGATCGCGAACAGCGGCGTGACGCGATCGCCGGGCTGCAGGGCGGTGACGCCTGCACCCAAGGCCTCCACCGTGCCGGCGGCGCAGGAAAGGGGGACCAGCTCCGGTTCCTTGGCAATGCCGGGAATCAGGTTCTTCGCCATGATCAGGTCCCGGAAATTGAGCGTCGCAGCGCTCAGGCGGACCAGCGCCTCGCCGGGGCCGGGCTGAGGGATCGCCAGGTCACGGATCTCCAGGCTTTCGATGCCCTTGCCGCTTTGCAGTACCGCCTGCTTCATGGTTCCACTCCCCAGAATCCTCTGGTCCCTGCCTAGCCGCCATTCCCCATGCCTGGCACCCATAAAGTTGCGGCAAAGCGCATTGTCTGGGTCGGCGCAGCGACGTGATTTGGCGGCGTCGAGCGTTCCCTTGGCCGGTCGCGGCTGGTAGGTCGAAGGCACGGCACGATCGGGAGGATTTCGCAGTGCAGGATGGGTCGCTTTCCCTGGTCCACGGCATACCGCTGGCCGAGGAGCCTGGGCAGGGCGCGCATACGATCGGCGGCTATTTGCGCGAAGTCGTGGCGCGCTACGGCGAGCGCGAGGCCCTGGTGCTGCGCAGCGGCGCGAACCGCCTGTCGTGGAGCTACGACGAGCTGCTTGCCCGCTCGATCGAAGTGGCCAAGGCGCTGATCGCATCGGGGATCGGCCGCGACACGCGGGTGGGCATCCTGATGACCAACCGGCCGGAATTCCTGGCCGCGCTGTTCGGCACGGCGCTGGCCGGCGGCGTCCCGGTCGCGCTCAGCACTTTCGCCATGCCGGCCGAGCTGAGCTACATGCTGAAGGCCTCGCAGATCTCGTTGCTGCTGTTCGAGCAGCATATCCTCAAGAAGGACTTCCACGCCATGCTGGCGGAGCTGGAGCCCGGCATAACCCGGGGCGATCCCGGCCAGCTCGCCTGCGAGGCCTATCCCTTCCTCCGCCACCTCGTCTCGCTCGGCGGCGTGCGGGGCGACAGCGATCCATTGGCCTCGACGACGGGCGGCGCGGTGGAAGGCTGGCAGGATTTCCTGGCGCGCGGCCGGGGCGTTTCCGATGCGCTGGTGCTCGCCCGCGCCGACACGGTCATGCCCAACGACATCGGCGGCATCTTCTTTTCTTCGGGCACCACCAGCATGCCCAAGGGCATCGTCCACTCGCAGCGTGCCTTCACTGTCCAGTGGTGGCGCTGGCCGCGCAATTTCGGGATGCTGGAGCCGGTCAGGTCGTGGACCGGCAACGGCTTCTTCTGGTCGGGCAACGTCAGCATGGTGCTGGGATCGGCGCTGTCGACCGGCGGCACGGCCGTGCTGCAGCGCTTCTTCGAGGCCGAGGAAGCGCTGGAGCTGATCGAGGCGGAGAAGATCAGCTTCATCAACGGCCGCCCGCACCAGTGGGCGCGGCTGCAGGCCGCAGCCAACTGGTCGCGCGTCGACCTGTCGAGCCTCAAGTACATCCCGCGCGGCGAGCTGATCTGGGAGCACCCGACCGTCGATACCGACTGGCGCGTGCCCAATGCCTTCGGCTGCACCGAGACGATGACGATCTGCACCGGCTTCACCGTCGAAACGCCGCCCGAATACTACAAGGAAAGCTTCGGCGCGCCCTTTGCCGGCAACATCATCAAGATCGTCGACCCGCTGACCGGAGAGATCGTCCCGCGCGGCGCCAAGGGCGAGCTTTGCGTCAAGGGACCGACGCTGATGATGGGCTACCTCGGCAAGACGCCGGAGGAATGCTTCGACGAGCAGGGCTTCTTCTGCACGGGCGACGGCGGCCATGTCGACGAGGAGGGGCGCTTCTACTGGCAGGGGCGCCTGACCGACATGATCAAGACAGGCGGGGCCAACGTCTCACCGCTCGAGGTGGACGACATCGTCGCGAACATCCCCGGGGTGAAGCGGACGCAGACCGTGGGCGTACCGGACGACCTGCTGGGGGAAATGGTGGTCACCTGCATCGTCCCGGTCGACGGGGCGACCTTGACCGAGGCCGAGATCGTCGCGCAACTCAAAAAGGAGATCGCCAGCTTCAAGGTGCCGCGGCGGGTGCTGTTCTTCACCGACGAGGACTATGCGCTGACCGGCAACGAGAAGGTCAAGGCCAGCACCGTGCGGGATCTGGCGACGGCGCGGTTGGGGGCGTCACCTCCCGGGCCACCTCGTCATCCCGGGCCACCGCGTCATCCCGGGCCACCTCGTCATCCCGGGCGTGACCCGGGATCGCTGGCCTCACCGAAGGAGCGTTCTGCCGAAAGGAGCACGGTCCCGGGTCGAGCCCGGGACGACGTGAGCGGCGGCACGATGGTTGCTCCCCGGGGGGGGCAGCTCTTACATCGCCCCCAGCGCCTGCCGCCCCGCGGCCTCGCGCCAGTGGTCGAGGCTGCCGCCCAGCTGCAGGTTGAGCATCGCCCGCTTCATGAACAGGTGGCAGTTGTGCTCCTCGGTCAGGCCGATGCCGCCGTGCAGCTGGATCGCTTCCTCGGCAACGATGCGGAACACATCGCTGGCCAGCGCCTTGAGCGCGCCGAGATCGGTGACGCTGGCCTCGGCATCGACCGCGCGCGACCAGAGCAGGGCCTCGCAGGCGACGACCTGCGTCTTCAGGTCGGCCACCCGGTGCTTGAGCGCCTGGAACATGGCCAGCGGGCGATCGAACTGCTTGCGGGTCTTGAGATAGTCGACCGTCATGTCCAGCGCCGCCGTGGCGCCGCCGAGCGAGTCTGCGGCCAGGGCCAGCGCCAGCTCGCCCTGCAGGTGGCGGGCGATGGCGTGCGAGGCCTCGCCGGTGGCGAGGACCAGCGCCGGGTCGATCGCGACATCGGCGAGGGCGACGTCGAACAGCCGGCGGCTCTCGTCCCAGAGTGGGCGTTCGGTGACGGTCACGCCCGCGGCAGAGAGCGGCACGAGGACGGCCGAGCCCGGTGCCAGCACCAGGACGTGGTTCGCCAGATCGGCATCGGCGACGCCGGGCAGGGTGCCGTTGAGCTTGCCGCCCGCGGCGGTCACGCTGCCGGGCAGCAGGTTGATCGTGATCAGCTCGCCGCCGCAGGCCCGCTCGAGCCAGCTCGCCTTGTCCGCCAGCCCTTCCGAGGCGGCCAGCGCCTGGACCGTCAGCAGGGCCGGGATCAGCGGCGCGCCCGACAGCACGCGGCCCAGCTCGAAGTGGATCGCCGCAGAGGCATCGCGGCCGAGGCCGAGGCCGCCGGCATCTTCCGGCAGCGGCAGCAGCAGCCAGCCCATCTCGGCGGCGAGTTGCCAGCTGGCGTCGCGCGCGGGCTTCAACGCATCGGCGGGGAAGGCCTTCTGCGCCGCGTCGTGGAGTTCTGCCCTCTCGATCATCACAGTACCCAATGCTTCGGCTCGCGCTGCATTTCCAGCATGCGCTCGGAAATGATGTTGCGCTGCACTTCCTCGCTGCCGCCGGCGATGGTCCAGGCATAGCTGTTCATGAAATCGGCCATCCAGTTGTCGGTGGTGAGATCGCCGAAAGTGATCGGCGCGCGATACTGTTCGTCGATGCCGCCCAGGCGCAGGCCGAGCAGCGAATATTCGCGCAGCACCCGCGAATAGGTGTTCTTGACGATCGAGGCGTCTCCGACGCGCTCGACGCCGTTGATCCGGTTCAGCAGGAACTGGTCGGCGATCGCGCAGGCGCTGTCGACGCGCGCGACGAGCTGGCCGAAATCGCGCAGTACGCCGGCGTCTTCCTCGCGTCCGTTGGCGCGGATTAGGCCGGCCACGTAGCGCAGCGCGCCGCGCAGCTTGTATGTCAGCTCCATCAGCGTCAGGCCGCGCTCGGACGACAGCGTCGCCTGCGAGACGGCCCAGCCCCGGTTCTCATCGCCCACGCGATCTTCCACCGGCACCTCGACGTCGTCGAGGAACATCTCGCAGAATTCCTGGTCGCCCTGGATCTGGTTGATCGGCCGGACCGAAACGCCCTTGGCCTTCATGTCCATCAGCAGGAAAGTGATGCCGGCCTGCTTCACGCCCTCGCTGCTGGTGCGGACCAGCAGCAGGCACTTGTCGGCATATTGCGCCATGGTCGACCAGACCTTCTGGCCGTTGACGACATAGACTTCGCGCCCGTCGCGCACGACGCGTTCGGCCTTGGTCTTGAGCGAGGCGAGGTCGGAGCCGGCGTTCGGCTCGGAGAAGCCCTGGCACCAGGTCTCGCCTTCGAGGATCCGCGGCAGGTAGCGCGCCTTCTGCTGTTCGGTGCCGCATTCGAAGAAGGTCGATGCCGCGTGATAGGTCGAGACGAAGGAGAGCAGCAGCCGCGGCGTGTCGGCGCGTGCCATCTCTTCGTAGATGACCTTCTGCTCGGCCAGGCTGCGGCCGCCGCCCGGCCATTCGGCCGGCCAGTGGGGCACGGCATAGCCGCCCTTGACCAGCGTCTGGAACCAGTCGCGCTGGGCCTGGGCGAACTCGGCATGGGACATCGCCTTGTAGGACTCGCGCCAGCCCTTGGGGGCGTTGCTGTCGAGCCAGCTGCGGACTTCCAGCCGCAGGTCTTCGAGGTGGGTTTCGTCGGTCATGGGCGCGCCTATTGCATCGGGGTCCGGGGTCGTCAAACCGCCACTTCGATGGTGTCGCCGGCGATGCGCACCTCATAGGTCTCGACGGGCAGCGTCGCCGGCGGATTCATCGCCGCGCCGGTCTCCAGGTCGAAGCGGGCGCCGTGCACAGGGCACGACAGCCAGCCGTTGCGCAGCCTGCCGCAGTCGAGCTTCTCGTGTGCGTGGCTGCACAGGTTGCGGACCGCGAAGATGCGGTCCTTGGTGTTGCACAGCACGATCTCTATGCCGTTCGCCTCGACCACCTTCTTGGCGCCGGCGGGAACCTCCTCCACCTGCGCCACGGCGACAAAACTCTTTTCGCTCATGCCCGAACTGACTCTCTTTCCGATCCGATTGGCGCGATCCCCTGCGACCGCCGGGCGGCCGCTGCAATGCGTCCTTGCAGGCAAAAGCGCGCGGAAGCAAATTGCTCTACCCTGCCGGTCATTTCTCGGGCAAGACCCGGAGCCGATATAGCCGGGCGAAGAAGCCAAGCGGCAGGAGGGGTTGCGTGCAGGAGACTGAAACTTTCGACGTGGTCGTGGTCGGCTCGGGCTCCGCCGGGGCAATGGCCGCGCTGCGGGCGGCGGATCACGGGATGAAAGTCCTGATCGTCGAGAAGGAGCAGAAGTTCGGCGGGACTTCCGCGACCTCGGGCGGCGTGCTCTGGGTTCCCAACCACCAGCTCGACGGCGACAAGGGAGACAGCCGCGAGGCGACTTTCGAATACCTCGACAGCATCATCGGCAAGCCGGTCAATCGCGAGAGGCTGGAAGCCTTCGTCGACGAGGCGCCGAAGATGGCGCATTACCTCAAGGGCACCGGCGTCCAGCTGGCCGCTGCGACCTGGCCGGACTATTACCAGGGCCGCCCCGGCGCGCGCGACGATCGCTCGGTGGTGGTTCCCACTTTCGACGGGCGCGACCTCGGCGACGATCGCTATGCGCTGCTGCGCGAGCAGTACAACCGCTTCAAGCTGTTCGGCCGCTATGCGATGGATCTCACCGAGACCTTCACGCTGATGATGCAGAGCAAGGGCTGGCGCGGCGTCGCTGCGAAAGTCATCGCCCGCTACTGGATGGACCGTTCGACCCGCAACGTCTCGCACCGCGACCGCCGTTTCACGTCGGGCGCGGCGCTGATGGGTGCGGTCTTCCAGCAGATCTTCAAGCGCGGCGTCGAGCTGCGCATGGAAACCAAGCTCGAAAGCCTGGTGGTCGACGATGCCGGCCGCGTCGCGGGCCTCGAAGTCAGCAATTTCGGCCGGCGCTATACGATCGCGGCGCGCCACGGCGTGGTGCTGGCGGCGGGCGGTTTCGAATGGAACCAGGAACTGCGCGACCGCTTCTTCCCGGTCCCGGGCCTAACTCGCCATTCGTCGACGCCCGAGGATTCGAACCGCGGCGAGGGTCTGATCGCGGCCGAGAAGATCGGCGCCTCGACCGAGCATACCGAGGCGGGCTGGTGGATCCCGACCATGCGCCTGCCGATGCCCGGCGCGTCCAACTTCCACGAGATCCACCAGGCCGCCTTCGACGTCGGCCGGCCGTGGAGCGTCGTGCTCAACCGCAACGGCGACCGCTTCGTCGACGAGGCCTGCGGCTACGACATGTTCGGCCAGGCGATGGTCGCCGATCATCTCAAGACCGGCGCCAACATGCCGTGCTGGCTGATCTTCGACGCCAAGTTCCGCCGCAAGTTCAGCGCCGGCGGCCTGATGCCGACCGTCCACACGCCCGAGCACAAGGTGCCCAAGGACTGGTGGGACCACTACGTCTTCCGCGCCAACACGATCGAGGAACTGGCCGCCAAGATCCACTTGCCGGTCGACAAGGTGAAGCAGCAGGTCGCCAAGATCGCCGAATATTCGAAGACCGGCGTCGATCCGGAATTCGGCCGCGGCATGAACCCCTACGACCAGATGTTCGGCGATCCCACGGTGACGCCGAACCCGAACCTCGGGCCGATCGACACGCCGCCGTTCTACGCCGTGCCGATCAACAACGGCGACCTCGGCACCAAGGGCGGGTTGCGCTGCGACGCGCGGGCGCGCGTGCTCGACCAGGCGGGCAACCCGATCGCCGGGCTCTATGCCGCGGGCAACCAGTCGGGCACGCCGTTCGGCGACGTCTATCCCGGCGCCGGGGCGACGATCGGCCCGGCGATGACTTTCGGCTATATCGCGGCGAACGACATTGCCGAGCGCTCGGGGAACCAGCGGAGTTGAGACGAAACCGGTTCCTCCCCTTCAGGGGAGGGGGACCGCGACGACCTGAGCTCGTCTCAGGGCGGCGTGGTGGAGGGGGGGCGCCTCATCGAGGCGGCGTTAAGAGGATAGCCCCCTCCACCACCGCCATTGGCGGCGGTCCCCCTTCCCATACTGGGGAGGACAGTTAGGAGAACGGAAATGCAAGGTAAGGTTGCGATCGTCACCGGCGGGGGCAGCGGGATCGGCGAGGGCATTGTCCGCCGCCTCGGCGCCAAGGGCGTCAAGGTCGTGGCGACCGGCCGCAGCCAGGCCAAGCTCGACCGTGTCGGCGAGGCCGTGCGCGGGTCGATGGACTATTCCTCGATCGCCGTCGACATCACGGCCGGCGATGCGCCCAAGGCGATCGTCGACCATGCCCTGGGCACGTTCGGCCGGCTCGACATCGTCGTGAACAACGCCGGCTCGTTCAACTTCGGCCCGGTCCATTCGACCACCGACGACATGCTCGACGAAGTCCTGGCGATCTCGTTGCGCGCACCGTTCCGCCTCTGCCGCGAAGCCTTGCCGCATCTCGGCGAGGGTTCATCGATCCTGTTCATCGGCTCGACCTGGGGCATCTACGGCACGCCGGGCGGCGGCGCCTACAGCGCGGTCAAGGCCGGGCTGATCGGCCTGATGCAGACGCTGGCGGCGGAATACGGCCGCCAGGGCGTGCGCAGCAACTACATCGCGCCGACCGTCGTCCGCACCGAGATGACCGATTCCTTCTGGGACCTCGACTTCTTCCGCCGCACCAACCACGAGCTGACACCGCTTGCCGGCGAATGCACGGTAGAGGACATCGCCAACATGGCGGCCTTCCTGGCCTCGGACGAGGCGGGCTTCGTCAACGGCCAGACCATCGCCGTTGACGGCGGCATCTCGACCACCCGGTTCCTCGATCCAGCAGCCGTGGCGGCGGAGCGCAAGTAGGGCGTGCATCCGCGCGTCTCGGTCAACCTGGCCTCGGGCTGGAACTGGTCGCTCGACGAGCATCTCGCCTTCCTCGCCGGCAGCGGGATTGCCGCGCTGTCGCTCACGTCGTCCCATCTGGGCGAGGATCGCGAGGCGGCGATCGCCAGGGTGCGCGCCTGCGGCCTGCCGGTCGTCTCGCTCGGCACCGGCGCCGGCAGCCTGATCGTGAGCGAGGCGGCGACGCTGGCGCGGCTCGGGCCGGCGATCGACGATGCCGCGGCGCTCGGCAGCCCGAGCCTCTTCACCATCACCGGCCCGACGCC
>CAUJJI010000043.1 GCA_963205265.1 Pseudomonadota bacterium | reverse complement strand
GAATTACCCAACGTAAGGCAGGGCATGGGAGCAACCCGACCCGCCGACGCCTCGCACCGCAGGGCTCGCAACCAGCCAAGCCTGTCGTGCCAGGCAAACCCCAGCGCCGGCCGTCCCGTGCGTGTGTTTCCTTCCCCGGCGTTATCCCGCATTCGCCAGCGGGGGTGAAGTCGTGCCTGCTTAAGATCCTCCCCCATGGGGGGAGGGGGACCGCCGGCGCAGCCGGTGGTGGAGGGGTGTCCCCCTCCGATCGAACGCTGACACCCCTCCGTCATTCGCTGCGCGAATGCCACCTCCCCCTAGGGGGGAGGATCTGGGTGCCCATCCTCCCCAAACCTCGCAAAGCCCCTAAAGTGAATACCCGCCGTCGCTCACCAGCACGGTGCCGGTGATGTTCCAGGCGGCGTCGGACAGCAGGAAGCCGATCTGGCCGGCCATTTCCTCGGCCGTGGCGAAGCGGCCGAGCGGGGTGGATTCCTCGGCCAATGTCGCCAGGGCGGCTTCGCGGCTGCCGAGCTCGCGTTCGAGTTGCTGGAAGTGCGCGGTCTTGGTCCAGATCGGGGTGTCCACCCGGCCGGGCGCCACGGCGTTGATGCGGATGCCGTCGCCGGCGTGCTCGGCCGCGGCGATGCGGGCGAGATGGGCGATCGCCGCCTTGCTCGATCCGTAGGCGGCGGTGGCGGGCAGGGGCTTGATGCCGGCGACCGAGCTGGTCAGCACGATGCTCTTGCCGCCCCTGCGCTTCATCACCCGCAGCACCGCCCGCAGGCCGAGGAACGCGCCGTCGAGATTGATCGCCAGCATGCGCTTCCATTCGGCGAAGTCCTGGTCGACCAGCGGGCAGCCGTTGGCGATCCCGGCATTGATCAGCGCGTGATCGACCTTGCCGAGGTCGGCCTCGATGCGATCCCACAGCAAGGGATCGGCGACGTCGCCGACATGGCGCCGCAGCGGGCAGGCGGCTTCGAACCGTTCGAGCCCGGCGGCGTCGATATCGACCAGGACCAGCTCGCCGATCCCGCGATCGGCCAGCCAGCGGGCCGTGGCCGCGCCGATGCCCGATGCCGCACCGGTGACAAGCGCCGTGCGCCCCGCGAATTCAGACGGCATGGGACCTCCCCGGTTCAGGCGACTTCCACCCACAGCCGCGTGATCCGCGTGGTCTGCAGCTTCCAGCCGTCATCCGCGCGCGTGTAGGTGTCGTGGTAATGGCCGTAGCCCGTCAGGCGAGTGAAGGCTCCGCCGGGCGGCAGGAAGAAGCGGTCGGCGAACACCCAGATGCCGCTGGCCTGCGAGCGGTCCGAAACCGTGATCTCGTTCTGGTAGCCCTGGTGGACGGTGATGATCCCGGCCTTGGCGAAAGCGTCGGAAATCCAGGAGTCCCGGCCCTTGAGGACGACGTTCATCGCCGGCATGAAGTCCTGCCCGCTGCTCGGGTCGGTGCAGCAGCCGATGTAGTCGAGCTCGCAGTCCGGGGCGAGGATGGCGCGCACCAGCGCCCCGTCGCTGCTGTCGACGCCGCGCCAGTACCTGGCCTTGAGCTGCTTGATGTCCTCGATTGCCGCGAGCCGCTCGCTGTCCGTCATCCCGTCCTCGCTCCGCAGTTCGCGGCATGTTCGGACGGGTCAGGCGACGTTGTCAATTCCGAGTTCGCCGAGCTTGCGGTAAAGCGTCGAGCGGCCGATGCCGAGGCGGCGGGCGACTTCGGTCATGCGGCCGCGATAGAGGCCGATGGCCAGCCGGATGACATCGGCCTCGATCTCCTCGAGCGGGCGCAGATTGCCGTCGGGGGTATAGAGCATGACGCCGCTGCTTTCGGGCGGCGGTGCGGACGAGCCTGTGGATCGTTCGCTGCCGAGCATGTTGAGAAGCTGTGGAAAATCTTCCGCCGTCAGCGCGTCGCCGTCGCAGAACACCGCGGCGCGGAACAGCACCGCCTGCAGCTGGCGGACGTTGCCGGGCCAGTCGTAGGCGCCGAGCAGCGCCAGCGCGCCGTCGGTGATGCCCAGCGGCCTGAGGCCGGGCTGCTCGCCGATGCGGCTGAGGAAATGGCGGCACAGCGCGGGAATATCGCCCAGCCGCTCGCGCAGCGGGGGCAGCACGACCGTCGTCTGGGCGAGCGCCTGCAGCAGCTCGGGCAGGAAGTGGCCGCCGGCGACCATGTCCTTCAGCGGCAGATTGCTGGCTGCGATCAGCCGGATGTCGATCTTGAAGCTGTGGCGGGCGCCGATCGGCCGGACGTCGCCGCGGCGGAGCGATTCGAGCAGGCGCTCCTGTACCGGCAGCGGCAGGCCGTCGATCTCGTCGAGCACCAGGGTGCCGGCGTCGCAATGCTGCAAGGCGCCGATCTGGCGGTCGAAGGCGCCCGGGAAGGCACCCTTCTCGTGGCCGAACAGCACCGATTCGATGGAATTGACCGGAGTGCTGCCGATATTGATGATGCGCAGCGGCGTCTTGGAGCGGGGCGAGGCCGCGTGGATCGCGCGGACCAGCATCTCCTTGCCGGTGCCGCTCTCGCCCTCGACCAGGACCGGTCCGTGGCCGCGCGCCGCCTTGGCCGCGACGGCCAGTGCCGCGCGGAACGTGGGTGCGGCGCCGATCATCGATTCGAAATTGGGATGCGACGGCATCTTCTCGGTCAGCGGGGCAAGCTCGTCCTGCGGCGCTTCGCGGGTCGTGGCGCTGCGCAGTGCCTGCATCAGCCGGTCGGGCGCGACGGGCTTGATCAGGTAGTCGGTGGCGCCGGCCCGCATCGCCTCGACCGCCAGCAGCGGCGAGGCGCTGGTCGTCAGCATGAGAATCGGCAGGGCCGGGCGGCGATTCTTGAGCTCGGCGATCAATTGGCAGGCATCGTCGCCGGGAACCCACTGATCGAGGATGATGGCATTGAGCTGCATGCCCTGGCGGGTGCCGAGCATGGCGATGGCCGTCTCCGAATCGCTGGCAATGACCGTGCGCCAGCCCTCGCGCGAGGCGAGCGCCGAAATGAGCCGGCACTGGGCCGGTTCGTCGTCGATCAACATGAGCAGGCGCTGCTCGAAATCTGCCATGGTCGTCCCGCAGTCCCAATCCGGGATTCTCGATAGCGTCATAGGGTAAAGACCCGATTAAGCGTCCGAACGTTGCAAGGCGGGGTCATACCCCTTGAGCCTGCCGCCCGGGGACGGTAGAGGCAAGCATCACTGGACACCGAACTAAAGGAATGGACTTCATGGCTTCGGGAAATGACATGAGGGCGGCAACCGAAACCTATGCGGGTTTCACCGCCCTGGTGAAGTGGGGTACGGTAGTTACGACGATCGTCGCTGTAGGCGTCATTCTTCTGATCGCATCCTGAACCAGCCGATGGCGCAGCCTCTGCGCATTGCCGTTCTGCTGGAACGCACGAGCGGTGAAACGCGCGTCGCCGCAACGCCCGAGACGGTCAGGAAGTTCGTAGCGCTGGGCGCTGCGGTCGCGGTCGAGCAGGGCGCCGGCGTGGCCGCGTCTATCGCCGACGCCGATTTCGCCGCGGCGGGAGCGGAAGTCGCTGCTGCCGGCGCAGTGGTCGCCGGCGCCGATGTCATCCTCGCCGTACAGGGCCCCGAGCCCGAGCTGTTGACCGGTGCCGCGCCAGGCGCCTGGATCGTCGGCGGGCTCGATCCCCTGGGCCACCGCTCGCGGATCGAAGCTTACGCCGCGGCCGGCTTCGAAGCGCTGGCCATGGAATTCATGCCGCGGATCACCCGCGCGCAGTCGATGGACATCCTGTCTTCGCAGGCCAATCTCGCTGGCTACAAGGCGGTGATCGCCGCGGCCGACGCCTATGGCCGCGCCTTTCCGCTGATGATGACCGCGGCGGGCACGATCAATGCCGCCAAGGTCTTCGTCATGGGCGTGGGCGTGGCCGGCCTCCAGGCGATCGCCACGGCACGGCGCCTGGGCGCGGTCGTCTCGGCCACCGACGTCCGTTCCGCCACGCGCGAGCAGATCCAGTCGCTGGGCGCCAAGCCGATCTTCGTCGAGAACGTCGCCGGGATCGAAGGCGAGGGCAGCGGCGGCTATGCCACCGAAATGTCGCCCGAATACCGGCAGGCCCAGGCCGAGCTGGTCTCTGCCCACATCGCCAAGCAGGACATCGTCGTCACCACCGCGCTGATCCCCGGCCGCCCGGCCCCGCGCCTGGTCTCCGACGCCCAGATCGCGACGATGAAGCCCGGCAGCGTGATCGTCGACCTCGCCATCGCGCAAGGCGGCAATGTCGAGGGCGCCGTTGCCGATACGGTGGTCGAGCGCCACGGCGTGAAGATCATCGCCCATGCCAATACCCCGGCAACCTTGCCGGCCGATGCCTCGGCCCTGTTCGCGCGCAATCTGTACAACTTCCTCTCGGCCTTCTGGGACAAGGAAGCCGGCCGCCCGGTGCTCGATGCCGAGATCGGCGATGCCGTCCGGCTGACCATGGGCGGCAGGATCGTGCACGAGAGGCTGGGATGAGGGGGGAGTGCATAAATCCTCCCCGGCACGGGGAGGGGGACCGCGCAAAGCGCGGTGGAGGGGGCTCTCCTCCCGCGCAACGCCCGGTGGTCTACGGTGCCCGCAAGCTGCGCCGCACGATGACGCCCCCCGAGATCGCTCTATGGCAGATATTCCGCCAGCGCCCACAAGGCATCAAGTTCCGCCGTCAGCACCCGATCGGCCCCTACGTGGTCGATTTTTGCTGCCTGACTGCTCGGCTGGTCGTCGAGATCGATGGCATGGTTCACGATAGGGGAGAAAGTCCAGCTTATGACATGCGCCGGACGAGGTTCCTGGAGGAACGAGGGTTCACTGTAATGAGAATCGCTGCGAGCGACGTTCTGGCAGATCCGGTCGAGGTCGCCTCGTCGGCCGTCGCGCTTGCGGAGAGCCCCCTCCACCACCGGGCTGCGCCCGGCGGTCCCCCTCCCCGTGCCGGGGAGGAATAAAAATGGACTTCATCTCCATCCTGTCCATCTTCGTCCTCGCTTGCTTCGTCGGCTACTTCGTCGTCTGGTCGGTGACCCCTGCGCTGCATACGCCGCTGATGGCGGTGACCAACGCGGTCTCGTCGGTGATCGTCGTCGGGGCGCTGGTGGCGGCCGCTGCGGGGGAAGGGCCGGCGAGCTGGCTCGGCCTTGCGGCAGTGGTCCTGGCGAGCATCAACATCTTTGGCGGCTTTGCCGTCACCGCACGGATGCTGGCCATGTTCAAGAAGAAGGATCGCTGAGGCCATGCCGCATGCGGTGCTTCCCGACTGGGCGCTGATTGCCTACCTCGTTTCGGGCGTGCTGTTCATCCTGGCGTTGCGCGGGCTGTCGTCGCCTGCTTCATCGCGGGCCGGGAACCGCTTCGGCATGGCCGGCATGGCGATCGCCGGACTGACGACGATGCTGACCCAGGCGCCGATCCCGGCGGGCCACTGGTGGCCGCAGCCGACCGCGCGGGATCTCGAGACGCTCGCCAGGATCCTCGTCGCCATCGGCGTCGGCGCGGTGATCGGCCTCACCGTGGCGCGCCGCATCCAGATGACGGCGATGCCGCAGCTGGTCGCCGCATTCCACAGCCTCGTCGGCCTGGCCGCGGTGCTGGTCGGCTGGGCGGCCTATCTCAGCCCCGGTGCCTTCGGCATCCTGCTGGACGCGGCGACGATCAACCCGGTGAGCCGGGTCGAGATGGGGCTGGGCATCGCCATCGGGGCGATCACCTTCTCGGGCTCGGTGATCGCTTTCGCCAAGCTCAACGGCAACATGTCGGGCGCGCCGATCCTGCTGCCGGCGCGGCATGTCATCAACCTCGGCACGATCGTCGCGATCCTGGCGCTGACCGGCTGGTTCACCCAGGACCAAGGCCTGTGGGTGATCGCTGCATTCACCGTGCTCGCCTTCGTCGTCGGCTTCCTGCTGATCATCCCGATCGGCGGCGCCGACATGCCGGTCGTCGTGTCGATGCTGAACTCCTATTCGGGCTGGGCGGCGGCGGCGATGGGCTTCACCCTGCACAATACCGCGATGATCGTCACCGGCGCGCTGGTCGGCAGCTCGGGCGCGATCCTCAGCTACATCATGTGCCGGGCGATGAACCG
>CAUJJI010000042.1 GCA_963205265.1 Pseudomonadota bacterium | reverse complement strand
CGTTTTGTAGAGACGCGGTCAGCCGTCCGGCGCTCTGCATCGCGGGCGGGCAGGAACGACATTTTTTATTTTGCGCCCATATGGGAACTTCGCCGCCTGGCGAGTAGGCCGATGAGGCGCCCAACGCAAGACCGGAGAGAGACGATGTCCGACGTTTCACGGACCACGCTGACTCACCTGCAACGCCTCGAAGCCGAGGCCATCCACATCATTCGCGAAGTCGTCGCCGAGACCGAGCATCCCGTGATGCTCTATTCGGTGGGCAAGGACAGCGCCTGCATGCTGCACCTGGCGCGCAAGGCGTTCTATCCGTCGCCGCCGCCGTTCCCGCTGCTGCACGTCGACACCACGTGGAAGTTCCGCGACATGTACGCGCTGCGCGACCGCATGGCGAAGGAGTCCGGCATGGAACTCCTCATCTACCACAACCCGGAAGCGATGGAGCGCGGGATCAATCCGTTCGATCACGGCGCGCTGCACACCGACATGTGGAAGACCGAGGGGCTGAAGCAGGCGCTCGACAAGTGGGGCTTCGACGCCGCTTTCGGCGGCGCGCGCCGCGACGAGGAAAAGAGCCGCGCCAAGGAGCGCATCTTCAGCTTCCGCACCGCCAGCCACGGCTGGGACCCGAAGAACCAGCGCCCCGAGCTGTGGAACATCTACAACTCGAAGAAGGCCAAGGGTGAATCGATCCGCGTCTTCCCGCTCAAGCCCGGCGAAACGCCCGTCATGCGCTCGGTGCGCTTCCGCACGCTGGGCTGCTATCCGCTGACCGGCGCGGTCGAAAGCTCGGCCAAGACGCTGCCCGAAGTCATCCAGGAAACCCTTCTCACCACCACGTCGGAGCGCCAGGGCCGCGCCATCGACAAGGATGCCGGCGGCGCCGGCATGGAAGTGAAGAAGCAGCAGGGGTACTTCTGATGTCCGAGACCAACACCACCGATGCCGTCTACGTCACGGACAAGCTCATTGCCGAAGACATCGACGCCTATCTCGATACCCACCAGCACAAGACCATGCTGCGCTTCATCACCTGCGGGTCGGTGGACGACGGCAAGTCGACGCTGATCGGCCGTCTGCTCTACGATTCGAAGATGATCTTCGAGGACCAGCTCGATGCGCTGCAGGCCGATTCCAAGAAGGTCGGCACCCAGGGCCAGGAAATCGACTTCGCGCTGCTGGTCGATGGCCTCGCCGCCGAACGCGAGCAGGGCATCACCATCGACGTGGCCTATCGCTTCTTCAACACCGAGAAGCGCAAGTTCATCGTCGCCGACTGCCCGGGCCACGAACAGTACACCCGCAACATGATCACCGGCGCGTCGACCGCCGACCTCGCGGTGATCCTGATCGACGCGCGCAAGGGCGTGCTGGTGCAGACGCGCCGCCACTCCTACCTGTGCCACCTGATCGGCATCAAGAACCTGGTGCTCGCGGTCAACAAGATGGACCTGGTCGACTACAGCCAGGAAGTCTTCGACAGCATCGTTGCGGACTATACCGAATTCGCGAAGTCGATCGGCATCGAAAGCTTCACTCCGATGCCCATCTCGGGCTTCAAGGGCGACAACATCACCACCCATTCGGCCAACACGCCGTGGTACACCGGCCCGACGCTGGTCGATCACCTCGAGACGGTGGAGGTCATCACCTCGGACGACCAGAACAAGCCGTTCCGCATGCCGGTGCAGTGGGTCAACCGTCCGAACCTCGACTTCCGCGGGTTCTCGGGGCTGATCGGCACGGGTTCGGTCAAGCCGGGCGACGCGGTGCGCGTGCTGCCTTCGGGCAAGACCAGCACGGTGACGCGCATCGTCACCCTGGGCGAGGACCTTGACGAGGCGGTTGCCGGCCAGTCGGTTACCATCTGCTTCGCCGACGAGATCGACTGTTCGCGTGGCGACGTGATCTCGGTTGCCGATACGCCGCCCCAGGCGGCCGACCAGTTCGAGACCACGATCGTGTGGCTCAACGACGAGCCGATGCACGTCGGGCGCGCCTATTGGTTGAAGCTGGGAACGCAGACCGTTTCGGTCACGGTCCAGCATCCGAAATATGCGGTCAACGTCAACACGATGGAACACGTCGCGGTCAAGACGCTGGAACTCAACGCCATTGGCGTGGCCGAAATCACCACCGACAAGCCGATCGTGTTCGAACCCTACGAGGAAAACCGCACGCTGGGCGGTTTCATCCTGATCGACAAGATCACCAACGCCACCGTGGCGGCCGGCATGATCCACTTCAGCCTGCGCCGTTCGCAGAACGTCCACTGGCAGGCGCTCGACATCGGCCGCGCGCAGCACGCAAGCCTCAAGAACCAGAAGCCGGCGCTGCTGTGGTTCACCGGCCTTTCGGGTTCGGGCAAGTCGACCATCGCCAACCTTGTCGAGAAGAAGCTGCACCGGATGAACCGGCACACCTTCCTGCTCGATGGCGACAACGTGCGCCACGGCCTCAACAAGGACCTGGGCTTCACCGAGGCCGACCGCATCGAGAACATCCGCCGCGTCGGCGAGGTCTCGAAGCTGATGGTCGATGCGGGCCTGATCGTGATCACCGCGTTCATCTCGCCGTTCAAGGCGGATCGCGACATGGTGCGCGCGATGCTGCCCGAGGGCGAGTTCGTCGAAGTGTTCATCGACACCCCGCTGGAAGTGGCCGAAAGCCGCGACGTCAAGGGCCTCTACAAGAAGGCGCGGGCCGGTGACCTGAAGAACTTCACCGGCATCGACAGCCCCTATGAACGCCCGGGCAACCCCGAGGTGCGCATCGACACCACGAAGATGACGCCTGAGGAAGCCGCGACGCTCATCGTCGACACCCTCCTCGGCGACGTCTGAGGCCAGCGGTGTTCCTGCTCCGGGGGCACGAAGGGCACAGCCGCTCGCTCGTCAAGGCGGTGAGCTGGCGTGCCCTCGGCAGCATCGACACTTTCCTGCTGAGCTGGCTGTTCACCGGCAGCCCCAAGGCTGCCGGTGCCATCGCCTCGACCGAGGTGATCACCAAGATCGCGCTCTATTACTTCCACGAACGCGTGTGGAGCTCGGTCAAGTGGGGCACCAAGCGTGAGGTCGACGACCCGGCCGCGCAGATCTGACCGCCTTCGCGCCTAGCGCGCCCAAACCAGAATTCCAGAGAGGACTCGC
Source organism: Pseudomonadota bacterium (assembly GCA_963205265.1). Lineage (GTDB taxonomy): Bacteria > Pseudomonadota > Alphaproteobacteria > Sphingomonadales > Sphingomonadaceae > Novosphingobium. The sequence goes on along the minus strand of CAUJJI010000042.1, from coordinate 26,439 downwards.
CATGAACGACGCCGAACTCGCCGCCCACCTTGCCGACGTTGCCGGCAAGCTGCTGATCCAGGTTCGCGCGTCGGGCATGCTCAGCCTCAAGGCGCTGGGCAAGGCGGGCGACGCCACGGCGAACCAGTTCCTCGTCCACGCCCTGCGCGAACAGCGCCCGGATGACGGCCTGCTGTCCGAAGAGGAAAAGGACAACCCGGCCCGGCTCGGCCAAAGCCGCGTTTGGATCGTCGATCCGGTCGACGGCACGCGCGAATACGGCGAGGAACGCACCGACTGGGCGGTCCACGTCGCGCTGACGATCGACGGCCGGCCCGAAATCGGCGCGGCGGCGCTGCCCGGGCTCGACGTGGTGCTGCGCACCGACCAGCCCGGCGTGGTCCCGCCCGCGCCGGACGTCCTGCGCATGGTGGTCAGCCGCACGCGTCCGGCCAAGGAGGCGACCGAAGTCGCCGAGCGGCTTGGCGCGGAGCTGGTGCCGATGGGTTCGGCCGGCGCCAAGGCCATGGCGATCGTGCGCGGCGAGGCCGACATCTACCTGCATTCGGGCGGCCAGTACGAATGGGATTCGTGCGCGCCGGCCGCCGTGGCCCAGGCATACGGCCTGCATTGCAGCCGCATCGACGGGTCGCCGCTCGTCTACAACCAGGCCGACGTCTACATGCCCGACCTGCTGATCTGCTGGAAGGAACACGCCGCACAGGTGTTGGGGCTGGTGGAATCCGTGGGGGCCTGAGCGCACCAGCCAGGGTCTGCCGGCAAGACAGATCCGAACAGCTCGGGCGGGCCCGCCGCTAACTGCGCGAATTATAGCGGCCCCGCGCGCGGGGCATCGGCAATGCGATGACCCAGCTGGCCGCGTTGACCCGCAGTAGACCCACCGTAAAGCGTCTGGAAAATGGCCGAGGCCTTTCGGCCCTTCAGGAGGACATCATGCGCAAGACATCGCTGCTTGCTTTCGCCAGCTCCCTTGCCACGCTGGCCGCGTGTGCGACAGCCGCGCAGGCGCAGGCGCAGGCGCAGGCGCAGGCGCAGGCGCAGGGCAGCGCGGCGGTTGTCGAGGAGGCTCAGGCCGATGGTACGGGCGCTGGTGACGCCATCATCGTCACGGCCCGGCGCCGCGAGGAAAACCTTCAGGATGTTCCGATCTCGATCACCGCGGTGAGCGGTGAGGTCCTCGCCCAGCGCGGGGTCCGCGATGCGCTCGACCTGCAGTACCAGACTCCGTCGCTGTCGGTGACGGGAACGGGTCCGAACAAGTACAATGTGGCCTATGCCATTCGCGGGCAGCGCAGCGGCGAATTCCAGCTGCTCACCGACCCGGCGGTGGGCACCTACTTTGCAGAAGTCGTGGTGCCCCGGACGTACGGTTTCGGCACGGCGTTCTACGATCTCCAGAACATCCAGGTCCTGAAGGGCGTCCAGGGAACGCTGTTCGGCCGGAACATGACCGGCGGCGCGGTCCTGGTCGAACCCAATCATCCCGACGTGCACGAGTTCCACGCTTCGGGCAGCGCCCAGTACGGCAACTTCGACATGGTCGAGCTCAACGGCATGGTGAACGTGCCGCTCGTGCCCGATGTGCTGGCGGTCCGCGCCGCGGGAACCTATCGCGACCGCAAGGGCTACACGACCGACGTTTCCACGGGCCGCGACTACGACGACCAGCACTACTACGCCTACCGCGTTTCGGCCGAATTGCAGATCGACGGGCTGACCAGCTTCCTCGTCTTCGACTACCTGAATCAGGACGAGCACGGTTCGGGCAACAAGCTGCTTGGCTACACCCAGACGGATCCAATCAACGGCGCGACGACATACGTTGGCGGGCAGACCCAGGCGGCCGGCTTCTTCCCCTCGGTGAACGGGGTGCCCGTGCAGCGGCTTGATACGCTGTTCAACGGCGCGCTGGCGCTGGGAGACCGCCAGGTGAACTATGGCAACTTTGGAAGCGGGCCGCTCTACGTCCCCGGTTTCGGGCTGCCGCAGGTCAAGATCACGAACTGGGGCATCACCAACAAGACCACGTTCGAGGCTGGCGACGTCACCTTCAAGAACATCTTCGGATACCGCGAGGCCTCGCTCGACCTCAAGGCCGACCTCGACGGCGGCCCCGCGGCGCTCATCCAGGCCGACCAGTTCGCCGAGCCCCGCCAGCTGAGCGAAGAGCTCCAGATGCAGGGGACGCCTTTCGGCAAGAACTTCGACCTCACCATGGGCGCGTACTACTTCCGCGAATGGGGCAAGGACGGGCTGCTGGCCTCCAACTTCCCGCAACTCACCGCGATCGGCTTCGCCACCGCGCCGGGGACGTCGCCGGCCGACGCGGGCTTCTATCTTTCCCAGCCGGCCCAGTTCTACCGGCAGAACACCACCGCGGACACCAACGCGACCAGCTGGGCGGTCTATGCAGCAGGCACCTTGCGGGTGGGCGAGCAATTTTCCCTGTCCGGCGGCATTCGCTACAACAGCGATGTTCGCCGCGTTACCTGGAATCCCTTCTATACCGACCTGACCTTCCCGGGGACACCCGTGGTGGCCCCCTGCTACTGGAATGGTCCCGCCACGTTCACCCGCGCTGCGTGCCCGCACAGCGGCAAGCTCAAGAACGACGCGGTGACCTGGGACGTGACCGCGCAGTGGCGCCCCACCGGCGATCTTTCGGCTTACCTTTCGGCGCGCAAGGGCTACCGCGCCGGCGGCTACAGCCTGCGCGCGACGACCGATACGACCGCCGCGCCCTTCCAGCCCGAATACGTCCAGGAATACGAAGCCGGCCTGAAGAACAGCTTCGACATTCCCGGTGGACGCCTCAGCACGTCAATTGCGGTGTTCTTCCAGAACTACACCAACGTGCAGAAGCAGAACGCGATCTCGATCGGCGGCCAGGTCGCGACCATCATCAAGAACACCGCCAAGCAGCACAATTATGGCGGCGAATTCGAGGCGACCCTGCGGCTCGACAACGGGCTGAGCGCGAACATCTTCTATTCCTATGTGAAGGATAAAGTGATCAGCGGCTCCAACGGCACCTTCCCGATGCAGGGCATCCCTTCGCACCAGCTGGGTGGCGGGCTGACCTGCGAGCGGGAAACGGGCCTCGGCGTCGTCAGCGCCAATGTCAACGCGACCTATCGCAGCGACGTGCAGCTCGACGAATTCGACGTGCTCGGCCTGCAGAAGGGATATGCGCTGGTCAACGCGCGGCTTGGTCTCGACGATATCAACGGGACCGGCATCGGCGTGGCGGTGTGGGGCAAGAATCTCACCAACCACTACTACAAGACCGGTGTGATCAGCCTGATGAGCAGCGGCCCGATCCTCAACGGCGTCAACCCCGGACCGGGTGTCGGCTTCGGCGCGGGCATCTTCGGCGAACCGCGGACCTACGGCGTCGAAGTGTCGTTCAAGTTCTGAGCGCAGCAAGCCCATTGCAGAACAGGAGAGCGGGCGGTCCCAAGGCCGCCCGCTCTTTCGTTGTGCTGGTGCCGTCGTAATGCCGGGTCTAGAGTTGATCTGATTGAGATTGAATCGGCAGGGATTCCCGTCTGGGGGATTTTGTGATTCAAGCTGGCCACTGGTGAGGAGGCCAGCATGGATGAGGCCCTATTCGGACGATCTGCGAGAGCGGTTTTGTCGTGCGCTTGACCGAGGCATGTCGGCGCGGGCGGCGGCCCGGTTGTTTGAGGTGAGCCCGAGCACCGGGGTAAAGTGGGCGCAACAACGCCGTGCGACAGGGCATTTGTCGCCCAAGGCGATGGGCGGTTGCCGTCCTGTTGTGCTGGCGGGCGAGCGCGAATGGCTGCTGGCGCGTCTGGAGCGCAAGTGCGATCCGACGCTGGCCGATCTGGTGGCGGCGTTGCGTGAGGAGCGTGGCGTCGTGGTCTGCCGCGACACATTGTGGCGGTTCCTCAAGCGGTGCGGCAAGTCATTTAAAAAAAGACACTCTTCGCCAGCGAGCAAGACCGGCCCGACGTCGCCCGTCGCCGCGCGCGCTGGTTCGCCCTCCAGCGGCGGGTAGACCCCGCGACCGTCAGGCGCATGGTCTTCATCGACGAGACCTGGGCCAAAACGAACATGACCCGCACCCACGGCTGGGGCGAACGCGGCAAACCGCTCGTCGCCAAGGTGCCGCATGGCCACTGGAAGACACTGACCTTCATCGCCGGCCTCAGGCACGATGGCATCGTCGCCCCCTGCGTTATCGACGGGCCAATCAATGGCGAAAGCTTCACCGCATGGGTCGAGCAGTTCCTGATCCCCGAGTTGGAGCCAGGCAGCATCGTCGTCATCGACAACCTCGGCAGCCACAAGGGCAGCAAGGTGCGCAAGCTGCTCAGGGCAGCCCACATCAAGCTCTTCTTCCTGCCACCATACTCGCCAGACCTGAACCCGATCGAAGAAGTGTTCGCCAAGCTCAAACGACTGCTGCGAAAGGCCAACGAACGCACCGTCGAGGCCACATGGCGGCGTATCGGCGAACTGCTCGGAAACTTCAGCCCGGACGAGTGCGCAAACTACATCCGGGGAGCCGGCTATGCGTAAATCACAATCAGACCGACTCTAGCTGTCGCCTGATTTCCCAGGCGGAACGGCCGCTGCCCGGGCGGCCTTTGCTTCGGCCAGCACGGCCGCGAAGGCCGGCTCGACCGAGGCGATCGCTCGCGAGACCAGCGCGCCCGAGCGATCCGAATTGGCGGGGACGGAATAGCCGTCCTCGGACAGGATCTCCGCCATCCGCTCCATCACCGCCTCGGGCGACATCGCCGCGCCCGGGAATGCGGTTCCTCGGGTTTCCGCCATGAAAATGCGGGAAACGAAGCCCCCGCCGACATGGAACATCTCTCCGCTGACCGGGCACTGCTCGTGCGCGAGGAGGGCAACGAGGTTGCTGACGTGGATCGGCTTGGCGAATTCCTCCATGATCGGCGGAATCCCCTGCGCGGCCGAATTCTCGGTGTAGGCAATGGGCCCGATGATGTTGGCCTTGATCCCATGCTCGCCTCCCTCGGTCGCGAGCAGTTTGGTGAGGCCGATCAGCGCGGACTTGGCCACGGAATAGGCATGATCGCGCCGGCGCCCGAAAAACCCGGCCCCGGAACCGGTCATGATCACGCGGCCATAGCCCTGGTCGATCATGTGTCCCCAGGCGGCCTGGGCCACGTTCCATCCGCCTTCGATGTTGACCTGGGAGATGCGCCGCAGATCGGCCAGGCTGGCCGCGGCGAACGGACCGGGACTGGCATAGACGCTGGCGTTGTGGATGATGCAGTCGACCGCGCCGAAGCGAGCGACCGCATCGTCCACCATGGCGATGGTCGCGGCCTGGTCGGTGATATCGACGCAGGCGGCGTGGGCGGTGCCGCCGCGCTGCGTGATCTCCGCGGCGACCTTACAGGCCGGTTCCGCATTGTCGCCGCCCGAGCCGAACCGGTCGCCACCGAAATCGTTCACGATCACCGTGGCGCCGCGCTCCGCCAGGAGAAGCGCATGGCTTCTGCCTATGCCGCGGCCCGCGCCGGTGATGATCGCAACTTTCCCGTCGAAGTTCAGCATCGGACGTCCTTTGCTCTCCGCACGGAAACGGGAGGTCCGCCCGTCGCGGTGCGGGCTTTTCTAAGGCTCCCGGTCAGTGGCTGCCGCGCTGGTAGCGGGTCATCGGCGTTTCACCGCCGTCCCGCAGTTGGCGGAGCGCGCCCACGCGCTTGTCCAGCCACCACCCGGCTTCGCGCGGCCAGGCATCATAGGATTCGCCAAGCAGCGCGCTGCGGGCCCGGTGGGTCCAGTTCGGATCGGACAGCATTTCGCGGCCGATGGCGATGATGTCGGCATCGCCAGCCTGCAGCACCGCCTCCGCCTGTTCGGGCTCGACGATCAGCCCCACCGTTGCAACGAGGGCGCCGCTTACGTCCTGCTTGATGGCCCGCGAATAGGGGGCATGGAAGGCAAAGCCGCGGCGAACCCGCGTGTTGCTCGAACGGTCGGAGATTGCGCCCCCTGACGAACAGTCAATCACGTCCACCCCTTCCGCGACCAGTTCCGTGCAGAAGGCAACGCTGTCCTCGACCGTCCAGCCCCCGTCAATTCCGTCGAGCACCGAAAGCCGGTAGAACAGCGCGCAGCCCTGCGGAATAGCGGCGCGGATCGCGCGGACCACCTCGAGCGGATAACGCATGCGGTTGACCAGGCTGCCGCCATAACGGTCGGTCCGCCTGTTGGAGAGAGGCGAGAGAAAGGCGTGGAGGAGGTAGCCGTGCGCGCCGTGCAGGTCGATGATCCGGAAGCCGGCAGCAGCCGCACGGCATGCCGCGTCGGCCCACAAGGCGATATTGGCTGCGATTTCGGCCTCGCTCATTTCGTGCGGAACCGGCCAGCCACCGCCCGGTGACAGGGCGCTGGGCCCGATCGTCGGCCACGGCGCCTCGCCGCGGGCAGCATCGGCATCGGTCAGCGGACCCATTCCGTCCCACGGCGCCTGCATCGAACCCTTGCGCCCGGCATGGACCAGCTGGATGCCCGGAATCGCGCCCTGCGCCTCGATGAAGGCTGCAATCCGGGTGAGGGGCGCGATGTGATCGTCGGACCAGATCCCCAGATCGGTATGGCTCATGCGCCCTGCCGGCTCGATCGCCGTCGCTTCCGCGATCACCATCCCGGCGCCGCCGAGCGCGAAGCGCCCCAGCTGCACCAGGTGAAAGTCGTTGGCTGTGCCGTCTCCGTCGCTGGAATACTGCTGCATCGGCGAGACCATCACCCGGTTGGGTGCGGTAAAGCCCCGGATTGTCAGCGGCTCGAACAGCATCGAGGCGGACGACTTGGGCACCACAAGGGAATCCTTCTGCTTCGAGCGCGGCAATTCCGCGAGGGCGCACGTCCCCAGGTTCGCGGGCCTGTCGCCCGACCTCAGTGCGGCAGCGGCGCGATGATCTCGTCGAGTTCATTCGAGCGGAGCGAATGAAGCGCGGCGACATAGCCGAAGGCAAACGAGGCAATGATGCTCGCGCCTGCGGCCGGATAGCACCGACCGAACACCGAAGCGGTGGAATTGCCGATGGCATAGAGGCCGGGAATAGGGGCGCCGCTGTTGTCCAGCACCCGCGCATATTCATCCGCCACGACGCCGCCTGCCGTGCCGACATCGCCCGGGTAGATCGCGCAGGCATAGAACGGACCTTGCTCGATCGCGCCGAGGTTGGGGTTGGGCTTCACGCTGGGATCACCGTGCGACCGGTCGAATGCCCGGTTCCCGCGAGCGAAATCCTCGTCGCGGCCGGTGCGGCAGAAGCCGTTGAACCGGGCGACTTCCTGCTTGAGCCCGGCGCTGTCGATGCCGCACTGCGCGGCCAGTTCCTCGAGCGTGTCGGCGCGCTTCATGTAGCCGGTCTCGATCCATTTCTCGGGCGTCTTTCCGGGCATTTCATTGCCCCACGGATACCGTTCGCGGTGCCGGCGGTCGAAGATCGCCCAACTCGGCAGCCCGTTGCTGGCCTCGCGTTCACGCTTCAGCATCGCCTCGCCGATGTCCATGTAGGAGCCCGACTCGTTGGCAATGCGCTTGCCGGTCTGGTCGACCAGGATCACGTGCGGGAGGCTGAGGTCGAGGTGGTGGAAATAGGGCCGGATCGATCCGTCGGGCATGATCGCACCGCCAGGCCAAGTGCCGTCCGTGTTCTGCGAGGTGACCACCCACCAGGCGGTATCGACGCAGTCGGTCTGCGCGCCCAGGCCGATCATCTGCTGGATGACCTCGCCGGTGTCGCCGGGATTGGCGCTCGTCCAGACGTTGCCGACCAGCCCGCCGGTCATTTCCTTGCGGTAGGAATCGTTGCGCGAAAAGCCGCCGACATTGCAGATCACTCCCGACCGCGCGGTGACCGCCACGTCCTGACCATCGCGGCGGACCTTCACGCCGGTGACCCGTCCGCTCTCCGTGACCAGTCCGACGACCGGCGATTCCAGCTGGATGTCGACGTCGTGCTTGAGCGCGATCTGCAGCATGCGGCCCTGGATCGCCGCGCCGTTGCAGGCGCTGATCCGTCCGAGCAGCTTGTCGCGGATTGACAGCAAGCCGAAACGCACGGCCTTCATCTTCCCCGCGAAGGTCCGCTTGAGGAGGAATAGGGTGGGGAACTCGTCCGCGCCGAGCGGCATGCCATAGGCCGGCGGGTAGATGGAGAGGTGGTCCTTCCATTCGCCGAGGTCCTTGAGATTCAGCGGCTCCGCCATCAGCGAGCGTCCCTCGGGCAGGCCACCCGGGCGGTCGTCGTAATAGTCGGGCCAATCGTCGTTGGGGCGGCGGACCTTCAGGCCAAGATCGACGAGAAACTTGATGACCCGCGGGGCTGCCGCCAGCAGCGCATCGCGCCGGCGAGGGGTTACGCCGGGGCCCTGATAGGTCACGACGTTGTCGAAATACTCGCGCGCCTTCTCGAAGCTGTCGGCAATGCCTTGCTCGGCGAGCAGGTGGTTGTTGGGAACCCACCAGACTCCGCCCGAATAACTGGTCGATCCGCCGACCTTGTCCTGCTTCTCGAGGATGACGACGGACTTTCCCCGCTCCTTCGCGGCGAGGGCGGCAGTCATCGAGCCGCCGCCCGATCCGACGATGACCAAGTCATAGGCTTCCTGAAGCGGGCGGGCGGTAACCATCGGCATCAATCCTCAGCGCGCGTGCGGGCAAACATTGCAGGACGGGGCGCAACCCGTCCAGGCTGTGGCGTCCGGCCTGCGGCCGATCCCGTGATAACGGTGGTCCGTCAGCATCCGATCGGCCATGGGACGGTCAATCCTCGGGAGCGATGACGACCCGCAGGCCGTCGTAGCTGTCGTCTATCAGGAGCTGGCACGACAGGCGACTGCATTCGGTGCGATGATCGCTGCTGTCGAGCAGATCATCCTCGTCGGTGCTCATCTCCGGAAGCAGGTCGCGAAATTCCGGGGCAACGTGGACGTGGCACGTAGCGCACGAGCAGCACCCGCCGCACAACGACTGAAGCTCGTCGAACCCGGTCGCGCGCAGGACTTCCATCACCGATTGACCCTTGGCCGCATCGACCTCGCGCGCGGTGCCGGCGCGATCCACGACAGTAATCTTCGGCATGCTTCAGACACCACCTTTACCGCACAAACCGTGTTCTTGTGCACGATCTCCCGGAGACAGCGTGAAGAGCCCGTCGGCGGTGCGCAAGAAGTGCGCGCCATCAATCGCCTTTGCGATATCCGCGGGCTGCGCGGTCGGGCAGGGCGGACGACCGAAGAACGGGGCGGTCGGCTTCAGTCGATCGGCGACACCGCCCCGGGCGACATCTCCACCCTCAGGCGCTTAAGCCGGCGGCTGGTGAAGAGCCAGCGCCCGCCGCGCTTGCCGTAGGTATCGTGATAGTGGCCATAGCCACAGTACCAGTGCTCTTCATCGCCCTGCTTCCACCACAGCCGATCCTCGAGGACCCAGCGGCCTTCCGCCTCGTTCTCGGAAAGGATGGTGATGTCGGGCAGGTGCGCCATGTGCACCGTGGTAACGCCTTCGACCATGCGCCGGGTCCGCTCGGTTATCACCTGCGGCCCCACGCCCGGCTTGCCGCCCTTCAGGGCATACGAGACGTGGTCGTCCGCATGGCACGCGGCGTATGTTTCCCAGTCCTTCTCGTCCAGCGCGCGGATGCGGCGGGCCATCAGCTGCTTGATCTCTTCGATCGCGGATAGGATTTCCAGAGCAAGCACTTCATCGTCCCCTTGCTTGTCGGACTTTCGGCCGGCGCTTCGCGCTCGCCCTCGTCCTGCCGACTGATCGCCGGGTCATCGTGGCGGGTGAGTGTCGATGTCTGGCCAGGTCGTCAAGGGCCGGCAATGGTGATGCGAAAGATATCGGTCATGCGGAGCTTCCTGCGGCCTGATGGCGATTCGAGGGGAAACCGATCGGCCTCGCCGATCCTCGCCAACGATGCGAAAGCACGTCCTGACCGGACGGATGCGGCGCAAAACGGCGGTTTTGCCCCCCGCACATTCGGTCGAATCCCGATTGCCTGCCCTATTATAATGATATAACAAGCTCCCCGTGAGATGTCGCAAAGCGTCAATGATGGAGGGATCTGATGGCGTCGGTTCCACGCGAGAAGACGATCAAGTCGGCCGATCGAGTCTTGGAAATTTTCGAGCTGTTCAACGAAGGCCGAACGTCGGTGACGGTCATGGATGTTGCCCGCGCCCTGAACGTGCCGCAGTCGAGCACCTCCGAACTTCTCGGCAGCCTGGTCCGCCGCGGTTACCTCACCAGGGCCCGCGGGGAACGCTCCTTCCGCCCCACCTCGCGCGTGGCCCTGCTGGGCGCCTGGGTCTATCCGACCCTGTTCCGCAACGGCAGCCTTCTGACGATGATGGACAGCCTGAGCAAGTCCACCGGACTGGGCATCGCCTTGTGCTCGCGGGTCGGCGTCAGTCTCAAGCATGTCCACACCGTCGGTAAGCTCCCGGAGGAGATCGGCGACGGCAGCGAGGGTGATCTGCTGCGCTCGCCCTTCGGCCACGTGATCCTGTCAACGATGTTCAGTCACGATGTCCGCCTGCTAGTGCAGCGGCTGAATGCCGAAAGCGGGCAGCAGTCGTATATCCAGTACGCCGATCTGTGGGACCGCCTGATCGAAGTGTCGAAGCGCGGCGTCGCGTTCGGCTCGATGATGCCGGGCTGGAGCGGGATTTCGGTCCTGCTGCCGCGAGCCGTCGATGAGGAGTGGCTGGCTGTCGGCATCATCGGCCCCACCGCCGAGGTGGAAGCGCGTCATGACGAGCTTGTCCGCAGCCTGCGCCAGGCGGTCAGCAACCATATCGGCCCCCGTGTCGCCAGCAAGAACTTCGCGCCCGCCCCGCTGGGGCAGATTGCCTGAACCGCTCGAGCCGTGACATCGCCGCGGCGGTACCCAGTCACGGCGCGGGACGGCGTTGCAACCCGGACCGCGCCATTCTCTATCCAGGAGCAATCCCTTGTCTGAATACATTGTCACTCGCCAGGACGGCGCCGTGGGCCACATCATCTTCAACAAGCCGGAAAAGATGAACGCCATCTGCCTCGAGATGTGGCAAGCGATGGGCGATGCCATGGCGCAGTTCGAGGAAAACGACGAGGTTCGCGTGGTCGTATTCTCCGGCGCGGGCGGGAAGGCCTTCGTCGCCGGTGCCGATGTCGGCAAGTACGAGGAAGAGCGCGGCGACAAGGACGCGCAAGAGCATTACGCCCGCACCGGCGAGGCGGCGATGCAGAGGATCTATCGCTCCAAGAAGGTCACGGTCGCCGCGATCGACGGATACTGCATCGGCGGCGGCGTCTCAGTCGCGCTCGTTTGTGACCTGCGCTATTGCTCGGCACAATCCACCTTCGGCCAGCCGGCGATGAATATCGGGATCGGCTACCGCTATTCCTCGCTGCGCCGGATGATCGATATCATGGGCTATGGCGCGGCCAAGGACATGCTGCTCGGCGGGCTGAGGCTCTCCGCCGAGGAAGCCTATGTGAAGCACCTGGTGGGCCGGGTCCTTCCCAACGAGGAATTCGCCGCCTGGATCGACAAGACCGTCCGCAACATCTCGGTCGGCGCGCCGCTCACGGCCGAGGACATCAAGTACACGCTGTGGACTTATGCCCAGGACGAGGCAAAGCGCGACGTCGATCGCTGCGAGGAGCTTTTCCAGATCTGCTACGCCTCGCAGGATTACAAGGAAGGGATCCGGGCCTTCGCCGAAAAGCGCAAGCCCGTATTCACTGGCCGGTAAGCGATAATGGACCTGCGCTTCACCGCCGAGGAAGATGCGTTCCGCAAGGACGTGCGCGCTTTCATTCGTGACAATCTCGATCCGGTCACGCACCGCAAGATGCTCGACGGGCGCATTCCGTCGAAGGAGGAGGTCGTTACCTGGCAGCGGACCCTCAATGGCCGGAATTGGGCGACCCCGTCGTGGCCGGCTGCCGCGGGCGGCCCGGGCTTCACCTCGGTGGAGCGTTACATCTTCCTCGACGAACTGCACCAGGCGCCCGCCCCCGAGCCGGTCAGCTTCAACGTCTCGATGATCGGGCCGGTGCTGATCGCGTTCGGCACGCCGGCGCAGAAGGCGCGCTTCCTCGCGGCGACGGCCAACAACGACATCTGGTGGGCGCAAGGGTTTTCCGAACCCGGGGCAGGGTCCGACCTCGCCTCGCTGCGCACGTCGGCGCGGCGCGACGGCGATCATTACGTCGTGTCGGGGCACAAGATCTGGCAGGGCATGGCGCATCATGCCGACTGGATGTTCACGCTCGTCCGCACCGATCCCGCCGCGCCGCGCAAGCAGAGGGGCATCAGCTTCCTGCTGATCGACCTCCACTCTCCGGGGGTCACCGTCCGCCCGATCATCACGATGGACGGCCGGCACGAGGTCAACGAAGTGTTCCTCGACGAAGTCCGCGTGCCGGTGGACTGCCTTGTCGGGGAAGAGAACAAGGGTTGGGACGTCACCAAGTTCCTGCTCTCCAACGAGCGCACCGGAATCGCCCGGATCGGCATGACCAAGCACCTAATCCGGCGGATCAAGCGGCTGGCCGGCGATAATGCCGCCGCGCTGCGCAAGGCCGCGGCGATCGAGGCAGAGCTAAAGATCCTCGAGATCACGCAGCTGCGCGTGCTCGATGGCCAGCGCAAGTCGGACGGCCCGGATCCGCGTTCGTCGGTGCTCAAGCTCAAGGGCGTCGAGCTGCGCCAGGCTGCCTCGGAACTGCTGCTCGAGATCGCCGGCATCGCCGCGCTCGAGGTCCGCTCGGATGAAGACCCGATCGGGCCCGAGGACGAGGAGTGGGTGGGCTCGATCATGCCCAATTATGCCATCCTGCGCGCGGCCTCGATCTATGGCGGGTCGAGCGAGGTGCAGAAGACCATCGTCGCCAGTTCCATCCTCGGCCTGAAATAGGGCGATATATTCATGAACTTCGATCTTTCAGACGACCAGCGCATGTTGCAGGACAGCGTCGCGCGGTATCTTGCGGACCGCTATGGGTTCGAACAGCGCACCGCCCACGCGGGCGAGGCACGCGGCTGGTCCCAGCAGGCCTGGACGGAATTCGTCGAACTGGGCCTGACCATGCTTCCCTTCCGCGAGGAAGTGGGCGGTCTCGGGCTCGGCAGCGTCGAGACGATGCTGGTGGGCGAAGCGTTCGGCCGGGCCCTGGTGATAGAGCCCTATCTTCCCTCGATCGTCCTCGCCGGGACCGCCGTCGCCGAAGGCGCGGGCGAGCGGGCGGAAGCTCTGCTGGCCCCGATCCTCTCGGGCGAAGCGATCGGCGCATTTGCCGACGATGCCTCGGTCGCGCTGATCGACGGTTACCTCGTCGGGACCGCCGCGTGCGTCCTCGCGGGCGACTGCGCCGATGTGTTCGTGGTCGTGGCCGGGGACGGTGCCTATGTCGTTCCCGGCGATGCGGCGGGCCTGTCGCGCCGGGGCTACCGCCTGCACGGCGGCGGCGGTGCGGCCGACCTGCACTTCGACCGGGTCGCAGTGGATGCCGCTTCGCAGCTCGCCCCGATCGGCGTCACCCGCGCCCGGGAAGCGGGCATCGCCTTCCTCGCGGCTGAGGCGGCGGGCGCGATGCAGTCGGCGCTCGACATCACGGTTGAATATCTCAAGACCCGCGAACAGTTCGGCAAGCCGATCGGCACCAACCAGGCGCTGCAGCACCGCGCTGCGGAAATGCTGGTCGAAGTGGAGCAAGTCAAGTCGGCCGCGATCTACGCCGCGACCCTCGCCAGCGAAACCGACGATGCCGAGCGCGCGAAGGGCTTCGCGGCGATCAAGGCGGTCATCGGCAAGAGCGGCCGGTTCGTCGCCCAGTCGGCCGTGCAGCTGCATGGCGGCATCGGGGTGAGCGAGGAACACATCGTCAGTCACTGGTTCCGCCGGCTAACCACGATCGGCATGATCCTGGGCAGCACCCAGTTCCATGTGAACAGGTTGGCGGACCTGGGCGGCTTCACCGCCGTGCGCCGGGCTGCCTGAACGAACAGGACAGGGGCGACTACGCGCGCCCCCGTCCTGATCAAGCGACACGTTATACGGGGCCGCCGCTCCGGCCGGTCAGGCGATCTCGAACAACGCGGCCGCGCCCATGCCGCCGGCAACACACATCGTCACCACCGCATAGCGTTCCTGCCGGCGCCGGGCTTCGATCAGCGCGGTGCCGGTCATGCGCGATCCGCTCATGCCGAAGGGATGGCCAATCGCGATGGCGCCGCCGTTGACGTTCAGCTTGGCGGGGTCGATCCCCAGCTTTTCCTGGCAATAGAGCACCTGCACCGCGAACGCTTCGTTCAACTCCCACAGACCGATGTCCTCGACCTTGAGGCCGGCGCGATCGAGCAGCTTGGGAACGGCGAAGACCGGACCGATGCCCATCTCGTCTGGGCTGCAGCCGGCCGCGGCGAAGCCGCGGAATATGCCGAGCGGCTTCAGCCCCCGCCGCGCGGCTTCCTGGTCGCTCATCAGCACGCAGACGCTTGCGCCATCGGACAGCTGGCTCGCGTTGCCCGCCGTGATGCAGCCGTCCTCCATGACCGGGCGCAATCCGGCCAGTCCTTCAAGGGTGGTTTCCGGGCGGTTGCCCTCATCACGAGTCAGCGTCACCTGTTCCGTGCCGGTCACTGCGCCCGACTTGTCCTTGACGAACTTCTCGGTGGTGACCGAAATGATCTCGTCGTCGAGCCGGCCTGCGGCCTGGGCGGCGGCAGTCCGCTGCTGGCTCAGCAGCGAATAGGCGTCCTGCGCCGCGCGGCTGATCCCGTAGCGACTGGCCACGGTCTCGGCGGTCATGATCATGGAATGGTAGACCCCGGCCACGTTGCTGGCGAGCCATGGGTTCTCGCCGCCATCGGTGCGGGTGTTGGGGAGGGCAAGGCTGCAGGAGTCCAGCCCGCCGGCGATGAAGATGTCGCCCTCACCGGCGATGATCCGCTGCGCGGCATAGGCGATCGTGTTGACGCCAGACGCGCACTTGCGGTCCAGCGAAACCCCGGGCACCGATTGCGGCAGACCGGCGCGAAGCGCGGCCAGGCGCCCGACGTTTCCGCCCTGCGGCCCTTCCAGACGCGCCGCCCCCAGCAGCACGTCATCGACTTCCTCGCCCGAAAGGCCCGCGCGCGCAATTGCTTCGCGGATCACGATCGCGCCCAGTTCAGGGCCATCGAGCATATTGAGCGCGCCCCGACCGGCTTTGCCAATGGGCGTGCGGGCGGTGGCGACAATGACGGCTTCGGGCATAAATCAATCCTTGGTTGTTTAATGGTCGGAGGCGGTCAGGTCCGCCCAGAAGTTTTCGGCACCACGTGCAACGATCCTGCGACCGAGCACCTCGCTCCAGTAAGCATCGTTGCCGAATTCGGAACGCCAAGCCCACAGGCGGCGGGTCAGCTGATGAAGCGGATACTCTTGCGTGAAGCCGATGGCACCGTGGACCTGGTGCGCCACCGACGTGCCCACGCCGATGGCGCGGTTGGCCCTGAGCTTCGCTGCCGCGACCGCAAAGGCGGCGGAGCGGCGGCCCATTGCTTGCGCCGCACCCATGGCCGCACAATTGGTTGCCGCAGCCTCGCCGGCGAAGGTCGCGAGGGCCTGCTGGACGGCCTGGAACTTGCCCAGCGCCCGGCCGAACTGCTGGCGTTCATTGGCATACTCGACCGAGCGCGCGAGCGCCGCATCGAGCGCGCCGGCGACTTGCGCGACCCGTGCCAGCGCCCCCATCGCGAAGACATCGTAATCGACCAGGGTCACCGGCGCGTCCTGCGCGGTGCCGGCGTGCCGGGTCTCGCCGGCTACGGATTCGTGCGCCTCAAGCCCGAGCGCGGCGGTTTCGATCACCAGTGAGCCGCCGGCCGGCGACGGCGCGACCACGAACGCCGCACCTTCGCCGCAGCAGATCCCAGAAATCGAGCCGGTGAAGCGCCCGCCGGCGACTTCGCCGGACGTGTGGCTGGCGATGGTCCCGCGCGCGCTGCTGCGCCGGGCGACCGCCGCGGCGATCGCCGCCTCGGCGATCGGCAGCGACAGGCCGTGGTAACCGGCGATGCGGAAAACGACCAGCGCGTCTTCCCACGATCCTCCGAAGCCGCCGTCGTCCTCGCCTAACAGGAGCCCGTCGAGCGCCACCTGCTCGATGGAGGACCAGTCGTTTTCAAGGGTCGCCGTATGGCCGAGGCTTGCGAAAAGCTCTTCGGCCATGTCGGCGAGCATGCGCTGTTCGTCGTTCATCTCAGGCCGAGTCCTCTTGCGATGATGCCCTTCAGGATTTCGCGCGTGCCGCCGCGCAGCGAGAAGGACGGGGAAACCTGGAGGAGGTGGCCGAGCACCAGTCCCAGCGGTTCGGGTCCGGCCGGATCGACGTCGACCACGGCCTGGACGAGTTCGGGCATCGCCTGTTCGAAGGCGTTGCCGAGATCCTTGACCATCGCCGCCTCGAGCGCCGGGTCCTCGCCCCGGGCGATCTTGGCCGCGACGCCGGCGCTCATCATCCGCAGCGTCCAGGTTTCTGCGGCCAGCCTGGCGACGAGGTTTTCGACCTGCTCGGACCGGTCCCAGCCGGCATGGCGGATCAGCTCGACCAGCAGCGCCATCGACGAAAGATACCGCTCGGGACCCGACCTTTCGAGCGACAGCTCGGCGGTTACCTGCTTCCAGCCATTGCCCTGCTGACCGACCAGCGCGCTTGCCGGCAACCGCACCTCGTCGAGGAAGACCTCGTTGAAGTCGTGCCCTCCGGTGAGGTCGATGATCGGCTTGATGGACAGGCCCGGCGCGTCCATCGGGATGACAAACTGGGAAAGGCCCTCGTTGCGCGTCGAACCCGCTTCGGACCGGACGAGCGCGATCATGACGTGGGCGTGGTGCGCGTTGGTGGTCCAGACCTTCTGGCCGGACAGGATCCAGTCCTCCTCGTCGCGCCGCGCGGACGTGCGCACGGCGGCGAGGTCCGAACCGGCGCCCGGTTCTGACAGCCCGATGCAGGCATAAACTTCGCCGCGCGCCATGCCGGGCACCCAGCGGCGGCGGGCTTCTTCCGTGCCGTAGCGCAGCAGCAGCGCGCCGGTCTGCCGGTCGGCGATCCAGTGCGCCCCGACCGGCGCGCCCGCGGCGAGCAATTCCTCGAGAACGACGTAGCGTTCCATTTGGCTGCGCTCGTGCCCGCCATATTCCTTGGGCCAGACCATGCCGATCAGCCCCTCCGCCCCCAGCAGCCTGCTGAACTGCGGATCCGGCTTTGCCCACGAATTGGCACGTCCGACCGGATCCTCGACCCCGTGGCGGGCGACGAGTTCACGGACTTTCTCGCGCAGGTGCGACGCAGTTTCCGGCCACACGAGCCGCTCGGTCACGAATGTCTGCAAGGTTAGCTCCCCAACCTGTTTGTGCGCCAAAGAAAACTCGCCGGTAATTGGGGCAGCGGCGGGCGAGTTCCAATGGGCATGCGGCCATCATCGCATCAGTGATAATCCGGCCGCAAGCTTGGATGAGGGTCACACTCCGCAGTCCGTCCCGCTAGTCTGCGTGCCACATTCGAGTTTCCGGGGAGAACAAGCCATGTCGATCGAAGTCAGCATCGAAGGCGCTGCGGCCATCGTCACGATCAACCGGCCCGAGCGCAGGAACGCCATCACGCTGGCCATGCGGCGGGAATTCCACGACGTCTTCCAGAGCTTGCAGGACGATAACGAGGTCCGCGCCATCGTCCTCACCGGCGCGGGCAAGGACTTTTCGGCCGGAGCGGACGTTGGCGAGATCGGCGCGGGCGGGGTGCAGGGCAACCTCAACAACGCGCGCACCCGCAGCCGCATGGTCCGCTCGATCGCCCACACCCAGAAGCCGTTGATCGCGGCGGTCGAAGGCGTGTGCGTCGGCATGGCCTTCGCCATGGCGCTCGCGAGCGACTTCATCATCTGCGCCAACGACGCCCGCTTCCAGTTCGCCTTTCGCCACATCGGCCTCGCCATGGATGCGGGCGCGGGCTGGCTGCTCGAACGCCACGTCGGCGTGATGCGCGCCAAGGAGATAGCCTATACCGGCCGCTTCGTCCGCGGCGAGGAAGCGGCGAAGCTGGGTTTCGCGCTGGAAGCGGTGGAGCCTGGCGAAGCGCTCGTCCGCGCCCGCGCCTTTGCGGATGACCTCGCCCGCGCGCCCACGCTGGCCCTGTCGGAAATGAAGCGCCAGTTCGCCGCCTCGCCAGGGCAGACCTTCGACGAGGCGCTGGAATACGAGACCGCGGTCCAGGCGCTGATGACCTGGACAGAGGATTTCGCCGAGGGGGCAACCGCCTTCCGCGAAAAGCGCAAGGCCAGTTACCGCGGTGCCTGACGGCCTGCCTGCCGGTGTCCGGCAGCGCCGGGACCAGGCGAGCGGGATGAGCGGAGAAGCCTCTCCGGACGGATAACGGCGCGGCGGCTCCGCTACCGCACCAGCCGCAAGCGCGCGATCAGCCGACGACGCCCTTTTCGCGCAGCTGCGCAATCTGTTCGGCCGTCATCCCGAGCGCCTGGGACAGGATCTCGAAGCTGTGTTCGCCCAGCGCCGGGGGAGGAGTATAGCCTTCCACCGGAGTCTCGGAAAAGCGCAGCGGATTGGCGATGATCGACAGCGGCCCCGCGACGGGATGGGTGATGGTGCGCAGCATCTCGCGCGCCTTGACCTGCGGTTCCTCGCACATCTGGCGGACGTCGTTGACGTAGCTGACCGGGACGCCCGCTGCGTCAAGAGCGGCGACCCAGTGCGAGGCGTCCTTCTGGTGGAATATCTCGTCGAGGATCGGTACCAGCACCTTGCGGTTCTCGATCCGCAGCGGCCCGGTGCAGAAACGCGGGTCGGTGAACAGGTCCGGACGGCCGATCGCCTCGCAGAAGCGACCGAACTGGGGGTTGTTGCCCACGACCACGAATATCTGGCGGTCGGCGCAGGCGAACGCCTGGCTGGGAATGCCGCCATAGCCGCCGTTCCCGCGCCGCTCCGGCACTTCGCCGGTGATCAGGAAATTCTGGGCAAAGTGCGACAGTGCCGCGATCCCGCAGTCGAGCAGCGACATGTCAAGCCACTGGCCGGATCCGCCGGCGTCGCGGTGGCGCAGCGCGGCGAGGATGGCGATGGTCGAGTTGTAGGCGGTCAGGATATCGACGATGGAGATGCCGACCTTCATCGGACCGCCCCCGGGCACGCCCTCAGGATGCCCCGAAACGCTCATCAGCCCGCCCATCGCCTGGAAGATGCCGTCGTAACCCGGCTTGCGCGCATCCGGCCCGGTCTGGCCGAAGCCGGTGATCGAGCAATAGATGATCGCGGGATTGACCGAGCGCAGGCTTTCGTAATCCAGTCCATAGCGGGCGAGCGCGCCCACCATGAAATTCTCGATGACGATGTCGCAGCTGCGCGCAAGGTCGCGCACGATTTCCTGACCCTCGGGGTTGGAAAGATCGATCGCCAGCGACTTCTTGTTGCGGTTGCAAGACAGGAAGAACCCCGCAGCGCCAGTCGACTTGCCGTCCTTGCCGATGAGGAACGGGGGACCCATTTCGCGTGCGTCGTCGCCCTTTCCGGGGCGTTCGACCTTGAACACTTCCGCGCCGAGATCGCCCAGCATCTGGCCGACCAGCGGACCCGCCAGAATGCGGCTGAGATCCAAGACGCGCAGTCCGGCCAAAGCGCCCGACATCAATCACTCCCCCGCGTAAGCCAACTCTCTCCACTGGCTGCCTATCGCGGAGTTGGAGAGGCGATCCAGTGCCTGCGCCAGTTCATCGCAAGCCCGATATGTCGGCGCTTCTGGCCAGGCGCTTGGCACCGGTGGGCTTTGGCTTCATGATCGCGCCATGCCAACGGATTTTACTGCATTGATCGCGGGCGATGGTCAGCCCTGCAATGGAGCGCCGCTGGGCGCGGTGCTTTCGGGGCAGGCCCTGGTCACGCCCGGCGCGCCGGCCCTGACCATCGCCGGCTGGACCTGGACGTACGCAGAGATGGAACAGGGTGCCAACCGGCGCGCGCGCCTGCTTGCAGACCGGTACGGGGTCGGGGCCGGCGACCGGGTTGCCATTGCCATGCCCAACCGCATGGAGTTCATGGAGACGGCGTTCGCCGTGTGGAAGCTCGGCGCCACGCCCTGCCCAGTCTCGCACCGGATGGCCCCGGCCGAATTCGCAAGCCTGGTGGATCTGATCGAGCCGCGTTGCATCGTCGCTGCGGGCGGTGCCGCGTGCAGCCGCTTTCCCCTCCACGACATCGAGCGGGACGCTATCGCGGACTATCCCGCGGATCCGTTGCCGCCGATTGCCACAAGCCCGGGCCGGATCATGAACAGCGGTGGCAGCACCGGCAAGCCGAAGCTCATCGCCGATCCCAACCCGTCGACCTGGGGGCCGGACAAGGTGGGTCGCCGCTGCACCCCGCGCATGACCTTCCTGCTCCCCGCGCCGCTCTACCATTCCGCGCCGTTCAATTACGCCGCAATGGCCCTTTCCCAAGGTAGCCATCTGATCTGCGCACCGCGCTTTGACGCTGCCGAGTGGCTGGAATTGGTGGAGCGTTTCCGCCCGTCGTTCGTCTATATGGTGCCGACGATGATGAGCCGCATCGCCAAGCTGCCGGCGGAACTAACCGCAGCCGCTGACTTGTCGTCGATCGAGACCCTGCTGCACATGGCCGCGCCATGTCCGCCCGCGACCAAGCGCTGGTGGATCGACCGTATCGGGCCGGAAAAAGTCCTTGAGGTCTACGGCGGCACCGAACGGATCGGCGCGACCGCGATCGACGGCACGCAGTGGCTCGAACATCCCGGCTCCGTTGGGCAGGCGTCCGCGGGGTTCGAGATCGTGATCCTCGGCCCCGACGGCGAGGAACTGCCCCCCGGCGAAATCGGCGGCATCTATTTCCGCGCGCAGGGCGGGCCGGCGGCGAACTACTCGTATATCGGCTCGACACCGGGCATCCGGGGCGACCTGGACAGTTTTGGCGACATGGGGAGCGTGGACAAGGACGGCTGGCTGTACCTCGCCGACCGGCGCACGGACATGATCCTGCTCGGCGGGGGCAATGTCTATCCGGCCGAGATCGAGGCCGCGCTCGAAACCCTGCCGGGCGTGCTCTGCGCAGCGGTCATCGGCCTGCCCGAGGAGGATATGGGCAACCGCCTTCACGCAATCGTCGAGCTAGCGCCGGAACAGGAAGTGCCCGCCGACGCGGCCCGGTTCTTCGCCCCGGCACTGGCACTCCTCGGCAGCCTGAAGCATCCCCGCAGCTGGGAGTTCACGCGCGACCGCGTCCGTGACGATGCCGGCAAGGTCAGGCGCTCGCAGCTGCGAGCGGAACGCCTGACCGGCAAGGAAACAAGGACTGAAAGCGCATGACCGGAATTCCCGAACGCTTCCTCGGACGCCTCGCGGGCAAGGTGGCCATCGTCACCGGGGCCGGGGCCAAGGGGGACGGATTCGGAACGGGCAGGGCGATGTCCGTTCTGTTCGGCGGCGAAGGCGCGCGCGTTTGCCTGGTGGACCGCGACCAGACCGCGCTCGCGCGCTCGCTCGACTATCTCGCCGAGATCGGTGCCGAAGGCTTCGCTGTCGTGGCGGACGTGACCAATGCCGAGGATTGTCAACGGATCGCGGCCGAGACGCTCGAACGGTTCGGCAAGATCGACATACTGGTGAACAACGTCGGAGTTTCCGGCGGCGCCACGCCCGTCGACGAGATCGACATCGCGCAATGGCGCCATGTGCTTGACGTCAATCTGCAGAGCGCCGTGCTGATGGCGAAATATTGCGTTCCGGCCATGCGCGGCGGCGGGGGGGGCGCTATCCTCAATATCTCCTCCATTGCCGGGGTGGTCGCCTATGGCAGTCTGGCCTACGGCCCGTCGAAGGCTGCGCTGGTCCAGTTCACGCGTGACCTCGCGGTCTTGCACGGGGGTGACGGGATCCGGGTCAACGCGCTTGCGCCGGGCCACATCTACACGCCGATGGTGGAAGGGTTCATGACCGAGGAGATGCGCGCCGCGCGGCGCAAGGCCGGCCCGCTCGCCCTTGAGGGCGACGCCTGGGACGTGGCGAAGGCCGCCCTGTTCCTGGTGAGCGACGATGCCGCCTTCGTCAACGGGGTGTGCCTGCCTGTCGACGGCGGAGTCACCGTGGTCGGTTCGACCGAAGCCATGCGCCTGATGTCTCGGCCAGGCTGATCCTGACGGGGAAGCGCCCCTCAGATTCTGCATATGCGATAGGTTGGCGCCGCTTTTGCGCGATCGGAAATTCTGGGGCAATTTTAAAGCCAATCTGCCGCATGGGCGTGGTGCAGCCTGCAACGCGCCAGTCGGTCGATGGCTTCACGGTGCGCGAAGCATATCGCGATCCGCGGTTCGAGCATCTCATGAGGGGAGGTTACACATGAAGGTTAGCATGTATCTTTTGGGTTGCCTTGCGTCCGCATCGGCGCTGGCAATCTCCGCTCCGGCCTGCGCAGAGAACCAGGTAACCGGCGCGCCCGCGACCGCCGATACGGCCACCGCTGGCGACGCCGATTCCGCGATCATCGTCCAGGCGCGTCGCCGCGACGAAAGACTGCAGGACGTCCCAGTTTCCGTGGCAGTGACCGGGCCTGAGACCTTGGCCCGCAACAACATCATCAACGTGGCCGATCTCTCGCGCGTCAACCCGAGCCTCGTGGCGACCCCGGGCCTTACCGCCGGCCGCGCTTATCCCGTGTTCGCCATCCGCGGTCAGAGCCAGCAGGAATTCACCCTTCTCGCCGACCCGTCGGTTCCGGTTTATATCGGCGAAGTCGTCGCCGCCCGTACGCAGGGCGTTAACGGCGCGATTTTCGACGTTGCCGCCGTTGAAGTCTTGCGCGGTCCGCAGGGTACCCTGTTTGGCCGGAACTCCACCGGTGGTGCGATCGTGATCCGCCCGAACAAGCCGGTCAACGACTTCGAAGCGGAGGCCGGCCTGACCGTGGGAAGCCGCAACATGGTCAACGTTGAAGCGATGATCAACGTGCCGTTGAGCGACCAGTTCCAGTTGCGAGTCGCCGGATCGTCGAAGAAGGATGACGGCTACGTCTATGACGAGATCCTGCGCCACAACGTGAACGACACGAACCAGATCGCAGGACGCGTCTCGCTGCGGTTCGCGAATGAGACCGGCCTGGAATCGATCACCAGCTACGACTACTTCCACGAAAACGACGGCGGCATCGGCACCTTCTTGTCGGCGCTCGTCCCGAACGGCCTGCGCGTCACCGACGCCTATGGCGCGCCGCGCAATTACACGAGCTTCCCTACCCTGCTGGCTCAGCAGCAAGCGCGCGGGGCGTACCGGATCGCGACTGGCATCGACGCCTTCACCCGCGTCGACACGCACACCGTGCAGAACGCCACGACCTACGAGATCTCGGATTCGCTGAGCATCAAGAACATCGTTGGCTTCCGCCACGTCAAGGCGGACGGCGTGGACGATTACGACGGCACCTCGAATCCGGTGCAGCAGAGCGAGCGGCACGACTACACCAAGCAGTTCACCGAAGAACTTCAGATCTTCGGTGAACTGGGCAACCTGAAGTACATCGCCGGTGCGTATTACTTCTGGGAGCGCGGCCGCAACCAGGGTCTGTCGGTCGCTGCCGTCGATCCGGGCCCGATCGAGTCCGGATTTATCCTGGACTATTCGGTGCTTGACGCCACCAGCCTGTCGAACACGGACGTCGCTGCGACGAACGAAAGCTATGCCTTCTTCGCCCAGCTTGACTACAACATCACCGACGCGTTGTCGGTCACCGGCGGCATTCGCTTCAACACCGACCGGCGCAGCATCATTGCCCGCAACCGGTTCATGAAGAACGCCGATCCGGATTCGGCATTCCGTTGCCGCTTCTCGCGCGATCTCGACAACAACCTCACCACGCCGGAAACCCCCGCGGCGAGCCTTACCGAAGCACAGTGCGAAGTCCGTTCCAAGGCGCGCTTCTCGAAGCCGACCTACAACCTCAGCGTGCAGTACAAGGTCAGCCCGGACGTCCTGGTCTACCTCGCGCACCGGCATGGTTATCGCACCGGCGGTTTTGCGGCGCGCGCCGGGACGGAATCGGGTTTGCGGCAGACCTTCAAGCCTGAATTCGTCGATGACGTCGAATTCGGCTTCAAGGGCGACTGGCGGATGGGCGATGCCTTCCTGCAGACTAACCTGGCTGTCTACTACTCCAAGTACAAGGATCTCCAGCGCGCGCTTTCGCTGGTTCCGGCTCAGGGTGGTCCGGTCACGACTGCGGCGATCAACATCGGCAAGGCCCGCATCTGGGGCGTGGAAGCGGACGTCCTGTTCCGCCCTGTCCCGCAGATCGAACTGACCGCGAACTACGCGTACACCAACGCCAAGTACCAGGAGTTCCTGGTGAAAAACGCGAACGGAACGACCACGGACCGCAGCAAGGATCCTTTCGCGCGCGCTCCGCGGAACGTCTATACCCTTGGCGTCCGCTTCCGGCCCGACCTCTCGCCGGACGTCGGCGAGCTGTCGCTCGGCGCGAGCGTGTACCACACCGACGGGTACAACGGCCTCGAGGACTATGTTGCCGGCTACACCACGGTGAAGGGGTACAGCCTCGTCAGCGCGGATATCAGCCTGAACAACATCATGGGCAGCAATGTCGACCTGCGGGTGTTCGCGACCAACCTCACGAACAAGGTCTATGAATTCAAGGCCTTCCCGCCGGTTCTGGGCTTCTCGGTCAACTCGTGGGGTCCGCCCCGGACCGTGGGTGTTTCAGTCCGCGCGCATTTCTGATATATCCCGAAAACTCAAGGATTTGATGTTGGGAGAATTCATGGTGTCTGGTGCCAGATCTCTCGTGACGACGGCGCTTCTCTGTGGCTTGCTCTGCACCGTTCCGGGTGCGGCTCAGGCAAAGGCAGCAAGAGGGCCGGCAGTCCAGGCTTGCGACGTGGCTCGCACGTACATCCGCCTTACCGACGAAGGGCGGTATGACGAGGTGGGAGATCTCTGGGCACCGGACGCCATATTCTACAATCCCCGGGGAGACATTCTCCGGGGCCAACCCGCCATCAAGGCCTTCTACTCCGCCTTCCTTCGGACCATCACCCCGGTGAACCGGATCGGCGCCCTGGCCTTCGATCGCCAGGCCAATGTCTGCGTCATGGAAATCGAAACGCGTGTCGTTCGCGGGCCTGACGGCAAGTGGACGCCTGATCCATCGGGCAATTTTGTTCGGACCGCGATCGATCGTTTCACCGTCAATCGCGCGGGCAAGATCCAGGAAATGCGGGTCTATCTCGCGCCTGACAAGGCCTGGCTGGAAGAGTAAGCTGGGGGGCAGGGGCGTCGGCGGTCTTCCGCTGGAATCCCTGCCCGCCGGTATCTTGGCGCAAGACAGGCAATGGCCCGCGCTCACTGGAGCGGGCGGAGACCAAGCAATGGAAATGCGGTTCGACGGCAAGGTCGCTGTTCTCACTGGGGCCGGTCGCGGACTTGGCCGCGAACAGGCCCTGCTGCTTGCGCGCAGAGGCGCCAGGGTCGTCGTGAACGATCTGGGCGTCGCCATTGATGGCGGCGATCCCTCGAATGGACCGGCGCAGGACGTCGTCGACCTGATCAGGCAAGAAGGCGGCGAGGCCATCGCCAACTTCTCCGACGTGTCGACCGACGAGGGTGTCCGCCAGCTGGTGGCCGATGCGGTCGCCGCTTTCGGCGGGCTCGACATCCTTGTCTGCAACGCCGGCATGATCACGCATGGGGCCCAGCCCGATGGCCTCGCGCCCGAGATGTTCGACAAGACACTCGATCTAATGGTTTCGGGTGTCGGGCTGCTGGTCAGCGCGGCCTGGCCCTATCTAGCCGCATCGGGGCAGGGGCGGATCGTGCTTGTTTCCTCGTCCGGCGGGGTCTTCGGCATTCCCACCAGCGCCTGCTATGGTGCTGCCAAGGGCGGGGTGATCGGCCTGTTGCGCTGCCTCGCGCTCGACGGTGCCGCCAGTGGCATCAAGGTGAACGCAATCTGCCCGCTGAGTTCGACCCGGCTGTTCGCCGGCTTTTCGGACAACGAAGCGTTCAACACCTGGTTCAACGACACGGCGCGGCCGGAATATGTTGCGCCGCTGATCGGTTACCTGTCGCACGAAAGCTGCGAACCGACAGGGCGCTCGTTCCTGGTCGGGCTGGGGCGTGTGAGCGAAATCTTCACCGGTCTGACCAAGGGCTGGGGCCATGTCGGCCACGCGGTGGAGGATGTTCGCGATCACTTCGCTGAGATCGCCGATCGGACCGGTTATGCGGTGCCGCCCTCGTCTGCCGCGGCCACGGGCTTCATCATCAAGGATGCGCCGGCACGCTAGCGCATCCCGGGCATTGCCCGATTTCCGCGAATTCGCACCCCCGCTTGCCCGATATGTGACTGACG